>NZ_JBIUSS010000014.1:0-210520 GCF_044741445.1 Kitasatospora sp. NPDC088160
AAGGTCGGCATGGGCGCCCTGCGCGCCTACCTCCTGGTCGCGATGGTGATGGTCATCATCAAGATCGTCCAGACCGCGCTCAACCACTGAGCCGCAGACCGCAGCCCGAACGGACGGGTGGTGGGCAGCGGCCCGCCACCCGTCCGTCCGTCTCCCAGGTCTCGCAGCCCTTCCCGCTCTCCCAGCTCTGCCAGCTCTCCCAGTGAAGGAGGTGCCGTCGTGCACACCCTGACCACCGCCGACTTCCTCGTCCGGCTCGCCACCGGGGTCGCCTGCGGCGCGCTCATCGGCGTCGAACGCCAGTGGCGGGCCAGGATGGCCGGCCTGCGCACCAACGCCCTGGTCGCCGCCGGCGCCACCCTGTTCGTGTTGTACAGCGAGGCCGTCGGCGACGCCGCCAGCCCCACCCGGGTCGCCTCCTACGTCGTCTCCGGCATCGGCTTCCTCGGCGGTGGCGTCATCCTGCGCGACGGCGCCGGCGTCCGCGGCCTCAACACCGCCGCCACGCTGTGGTGTTCGGCCGCCGTCGGGGTGCTCGCCGCCGCCGGGAAGCTCGAATTCGCCGTCCTCGGCACGCTCGGCGTCCTCGCCGTCCACCTGATCCTGCGCCCGGCCGGCCGGATGCTCGACCGCGCCCCGCAGTCTGGCAGCGACCCCGACTCCACCGTCCGCGCCACCGTCCACCTGGAATGCGAGCGCAAGGCCGAGACCCACATCCGGGCCCTGCTGCTCCAGGCCCTGTCCGCCTCCGGCCTCGCCCCCACCGGCCTGCGCGCCCGCCGCACCGACAGCGGCGACGCCACCAGCCTGCGCGCCACCGTGGCCATCACCGGGCAGGTCGCCCCGGCCCTCGAACAGGTCGTCAGCCGGCTCTCCCTCGAACCCGGCGTCCGCGACCTGCACTGGCACCTCGACGACGAACCCGACGACCCGAGCCGCCCCGCGCTCGCCTAGTAGGCGGCCCGGGGGAGGTAGAACGGAGGCACCGTCACGAGGCCGACCAGGAGGTCCCGATGTTCACCCCCGACCCCAGGCACGGGCCGCTGGTGCCGATGCTGCTGGTGCTCACCGTCGTCACCGGACTGGTGGACGCGGTCAGCTACCTCCGGCTCGGCCACGTCTTCGTCGCCAACATGACCGGCAACGTGGTCTTCCTCGGCTTCGCCCTGGCCGGTGCCGCCGGACTCTCCGCCACCGCCTCACTGAGCGCCCTCGCCGCGTTCGTGCTCGGCGCCCTGGTCGGGGGCCACCTCGCCCGGCGGCTGCCCGACCACCGCGGGCGGCTGCTGACCACGGCGATGGTCGGCCAGGTGGTGCTCGTCGCCGCGAGCATCGCCCTGGCCGCCGTGGCCGGCTACACCTCCGACCCGGCCCGCTACGGCCTCATCGGGTTGCTGGCCTTCGCGATGGGCGGCCAGAACGCGGTGGTCCGCTCCCTCAAGGTCCCCGACCTGACCACCACGGTGCTCACCATGACCATCACGGCCCTCGCCGCCGACCGCACCGGCCCCCGCCGTCTGGCCTCCGCCGTCTGGATGTTCGTCGGCGCCCTCGTCGGCGCCCTCCTCATCCGCCAGGCCGACGTCCCCGTCGCCCTGACCCTCGCCCTGACCCTCCTCGTCGCCGTCGCGGCCCTCACCCACCGGGCCGCCGGAGCCCACCCCGCCCCGGCCTGGACCCACCCGCTCTGACCCGGCGCCGCGCCCCTCCGCTCGCCGGTCCTCTCTCGTGGGTCAGTCGTCCTGGCGGTGGCCGGCGCGGCCGCTCCAGAGGGGTTCGAGGCGGGCCCAGCCCTGGGTCCAGGCTTCGTCGGCGCGGCGGTCGAGGACGTGCAGGCGAAGGCGCAGGGCGAGGGTGAGCAGGGCCAGGAGGGCGAGAAGGGCGCCGGCGCCGGTGCAGACGGCGGAGACGGCGACGGAGGCGCGGTTGGTCGGGGGCGAGGAGAGCGCACCGGCGGGGTCGACCCAGACGGGGACGACGGTGCCGGTGACGGCCGTGCGGGGGGCCTGGACGGTGCCGGTGTGCGGCTGCCCGTCGGGGTAGGTCCAGGCGGCCTCGGCGTCGACGCGGGTGCTGTAGCCGGCGCCGAAGCGTCCGCCGGTGCCGGTGCCGGTGCCGGAGCCGTGGTCGGGGAGGGTGAGCACCACGGCGTCGACCTTGTGGAGGCGCAGGCGGTCGCTGTCGGCCTGGGGTGCGGTGGCGTGGTAGGCGAGCAGGGCGCTGCCGGTGGCGAAGGCGAGGGCGAGCAGGGCCCCGAGGGTGCTCAGCAGCCAGGCGCGGGCGCGGGCCCGGTCGACGGGCCGGACCAGCGGTTCGTGCCGGGCACCGAAGGCCCGCCGCAGCCGGCGGCCGGTTCGCGGCGGGCGCGACGAGGGCCGGGCGGGGCGGGGTGTGCTGGACACGTCGACGGCTCCTCAGGGGGGTTGGGGCGGCGCGCTGGTGGGGGCGTGGGGCTTCGTCACCCAATTTCCACCCGGTGGCCGCCCGCGCACAAGAGTCGTGCGGGCTCGTACCACCGGGACCTGCGGACGGCGCCGCCGCGCGCCGGTCGCGTTCCGGGTCACGCCCGGGCGTGCGGCCGCCCGGCGCCCCTTCGCGCACCCGGGACGTTCGACCCTCGGCAGCGGCCGGGCGGGCGGGCAGGCTGGGGTCCGGCCGCATCCTTCGTGCCAGGGGACGGCTTGGCCCGGTTGACCGTGGGGGTGCCGGGCCGTGGTGCGGTGCAGGGGGTGAGCGTGGGGCTGCCTCCTGCCCGCCCGCACCCGGGTGACGGTGTCTCCGCCCGGGTTCTGACCACGTTCTGACCACGTTCTGACCGGGTTCCCGGCGAGGGACCCGAATGCGAGCGCTACGTGATCACCGGCGCGGGGGCGACGGAGTTCGAGACCTGGCTCCGGGATCCGGTCGCGCCCGAACCCAACCTGCGGAGCGTGCTGTTCACCAAGGTGGTGCTGGCCCTGATGCTGGGCCGCGACGCCGAGGAGTACCTGGACACCCAGCGCGCCGCCCACTTGCGCCGGATGCGCGAACGCACCGAACTGCGCCGCACCGGCGCCCTGGTGGACGCCCTGCTCGCCGACCACGGCCTGTTCCACCTGGACGCCCTGCGCTGGATCGACCTCACCGCCGCCCGCCTGGACGCGCCGGCCCGGCTCGGCCTGGCTCGGCCTGGGCGGCATGGAGCGGCATGGAGCGGCGCCGCTCCGGCGAACTGTCGGGTGGTCAGGCGCGGCGCGTGGCGCCGGCCCGGGGGCCCGGGGTCTGGCGGCCCGGCCGCAGGTGCTGTTCGCCGATGAGCCGACCGGCGCGCTCGACTCGCTGAAGCGGATCACCGGTCCTGAGGACGCCCGCAACGGCTGACGGCCCGTCGCCGTTCGGCATGGGCCGCCCGGGCGGTGGGCTCTCGGCGTCCGAGTGCCGCCGGGTACCCCGGCGCCCTCAGCGGGTGACGGGGTACCCGGTCGTTCCGGCCCGGACCACCGACGGCCGTTGCGGCAGCCAGCTGCCGAGGACCAGCGAGGACGGGTAGAACATCGGCTCCGGCAGCGCGTCCAGCGCGACCCGCTCCCAGCCGCCGCAGGAGTGCGGCTCGGTGACGACCGCCTCGGCCAGGCTCGGCGGCGCCAGCACGGCGGCGGTCAGCCGGGGCCGGCCGAGCTCGTGGTCGAGCAGGAGCGCGAGCACCCGCATCTGCTCGGCGGGCATCACGATGCCGGTCTCCTCGGCGAGTTCGCGGGCCGCGGTCTGCTCGAAGGACTCGCCGAGATCGACCTTTCCGCCGGGCAGGCTCCAGGTCGGCGGCTCGCCGGCGGTGGTGCGCCGGCCGATCAGCACCCGGCCGTCCCCGGTGGGCACGATGATTCCTGCGCCGAGCAGCGGTGCGGTGGTCAATTCGCCATCTCCTTCGCGGGGGTCCTCGTCAGGATCGGGGATTACCAGTTGGAGCGCTCGTAGTCCTTCAGGAAGCAGCCGTACAGGTCCTCGCCGAGCTCACCGCGGACGATCGGGTCGTACACCCGGGCCGCGCCGTCGACCAGGTCGAGCGGGGCGTGGAAGCCCTCGTCGGCCAGCCGCATCTTGTCCGGGTGCGGCCGCTCGTCGGTGATCCAGCCGGTGTCGACGGCGGTCATCAGGATGCCGTCGGTCTCGAACATCTCGTGCGCGCTGGTGCGGGTGAGCATGTTGAGCGCGGCCTTGGCCATGTTGGTGTGCGGGTGGCCGGCGCCCTTGTAGCCGCGCTGGAACACGCCCTCCATCGCGGAGACGTTGACGACGTACTTGCGGCGGGAGGCGGAGGCGGCCATCGCCGGGCGCAGCTGGCTGATCAGGATGAACGGCGCGGTGGAGTTGCAGAGTTGGACCTCCAGCAGCTCGACCGGGCCGACCTCCTGGACGGTCTGCACCCAGCTGTTGGTGGGCGCGAGGTCGGGCACCAGCCCGCCGGCGTCGATCGCGGTGCCGGCCTCGATCCGGGCGGGCGTGGCGGAGCCGGTGACGAGCGCGAGCGAGGTGACGTCCTCGGCGGCCATCCGCTGCGCGTCGCCGCTCGTCTGGTGGGGGAGGGCGGGAAGGTCGACGCTGCCGCTGCCGAAGCGGCCGATGGTGGTGGCCTGCGGCAGCTCGCCGGCCGGCAGCGGTGCGGACTCGGCGGCGATCAGCTCGCGGTAGGACTCCGGCGGGCGGCGCACGGTCTGCGCGGCGTTGTTGATCAGGATGTCCAGCGGGCCGTCGGCGGCGACCTCGTCGGCGAGCGCCATGACCTGGGCCGGGTCGCGCAGGTCGATGCCGACGACCTTGAGGCGGTGGATCCACTCGGCGCTGTCCGGCATCGCGGTGAAGCGGCGGATGGCGTCGTTGGGGAAGCGCGTGGTGATGGTGGTGTGGGCGCCGTCGCGCAGCAGCATCAGTGCGATGTACATGCCGATCTTGGCCCGGCCGCCGGTGAGCAGCGCGCGCTTGCCGGTGAGGTCGGCGCGGGCGTCCCGGTGGGCCCGGTTCTTGACGGCGCAGTCCTGGCAGAGGTTGTGGTAGAACGCGTCGACCTCGACGTACCGCTGCTTGCACGTGTAGCAGGAGCGGGGCCGCTCCAGGATGCCGGCGATCTCGGTGCTGGTGACGGTGGTCAGGCCGAAGGCGCCGGCGGTCTCGTCGTCGATCCGGGTGGGTGCGCCGGTGGCGGTGCGCGCGGTGACCTCGCGGTCGTTGGCGGTCTTGCGGGCCCGGGTCTCCTGGCGGCGGCGCTGCTTGAGCGTCCGGAATATGCCGCCGACGGCCTGGCGGACGGTGATCGCGTCCGGGTGGTCGACGTGCAGCTGGTCGAGCTCGGCGAGCACGTCCAGGCAGAGCCGCAGCCGCTCGGGGTCGAGGCCGGGACCGTAGTCGATCTCCTCCCCGGTGTCCGTGCCGCTCTGGTCCTGCTTGATGTCCACGCCCGCCGTCATTGCCTGTCGCCGCTTCCCGCTCGCCTCGCCGTTACCGCGTGAATGCTACGGGAGCGGCCCTGGCCGGGGCGAAAACCGTCGGCCTTGGATGATCGTCCAAGTCTACGCGCGGAGCATTGATCATGGTTTGTACACAGTGCCAGCAATGGGGCTCGAACTGGCTTTTGATCCCACCGTCCCGGAGAATCGAATGCTGGGTGCCGGGCGCCCGAGTGCGCCCGGCGGCAGTGCCGCAACCGCACCCGAGGTGTAATTTCTCCCAGCCAGAGAGCCCCCTTCATGCGCTTCCTGAACGACCTCAAGCCCTCGTACGACTTGACGTACGACGACGTCTTCATGGTCCCCAGCCGTTCCGCCGTGGGCTCCCGGCAGGCGGTCGACCTCTCCTCGAACGACGGCACCGGCACCACGATCCCGCTGGTCGTCGCCAACATGACCGCCATCGCGGGCCGCCGGATGGCCGAGACCGTCGCCCGCCGCGGCGGCCTGGTCGCCATCCCGCAGGACATCCCCACCGAGGTCATCGCCGAGGTCGTCTCCTGGGTCAAGCAGCGCCACCTGGTGCACGACACCCCGATCACCCTCGCCCCGGGCGCCACCGTCGCCGAGGCGCTGTCGCTGCTGCCCAAGCGCGCGCACGGCGCCCTCGTGGTCGTCGAGGACGGCAAGCCGGTCGGCGTCGTCACCGACTCCGACTGCCAGGGCGTGGACCGCTTCACCAGCCTCGCCGACGTGATGTCCCGCGACCTGCTGCTCCTGGACGAGGACATCGACTCGCGCACCGCCTTCGACAAGCTCACCGAGGCGCACCGCAAGCTCGCCCCGGTCGTCGACGCCGAGGGCCGGCTCGTCGGCATCCTCACCCGCAAGGGCGCGCTGCGCGCCACCCTGTACACCCCGGCCGTGGACGCCGCCGGCAAGCTGCGGATCGCCGCCACCGTCGGCATCAACGGCGATGTGGCCGGCAAGGCCAAGGCCCTGATCGACGCCGGCGCCGACGTGCTGGTCGTGGACACCGCGCACGGCCACCAGGAATCGATGATCAGCGCGCTGCGCGCGGTGCGCGGCCTCGACCCGCGGATCCCGATCGTGGCCGGCAACGTGGTCTCCGCCGCCGGTGTCCGCGACCTGGTCGAGGCGGGCGCCGACATCCTCAAGGTCGGCGTCGGCCCCGGCGCCATGTGCACCACCCGGATGATGACCGGCGTCGGCCGCCCGCAGTTCTCCGCCGTGCTGGAGTGCGCCGCCGAGGCGCGCCGGCTCGGCAAGCACGTGTGGGCCGACGGCGGCGTCCGCCACCCGCGCGACGTCGCGATGGCACTGGCCGCCGGCGCCTCCAACGTGATGATCGGCTCCTGGTTCGCCGGCACCTACGAGTCCCCGGGTGACCTGCAGACCGCCGCTGACGGCCGCCAGTACAAGGAGAGCTTCGGCATGGCCTCGGCCCGTGCGGTCAGCAACCGCACCGCCCAGGACTCCTCGTACGACCGGGCCCGCAAGGCGCTGTTCGAGGAGGGCATCTCGCACTCCCGGATGTTCGTCGACCCGGCCCGCCCGGGCGTCGAGGACCTGATCGACTCGATCGTGGCCGGTGTGCGCAGCTCCTGCACCTACGCGGGCGCCAACACCCTGGAGGAGTTCCAGGAGAAGGCGATCGTCGGCATCCAGAGCGCGGCCGGCTACGCCGAGGGCAAGCCGCTGCACTCCAGCTGGGCCTGATCGGGTCGGGCCTGAGCGCCCGCTCCTTCACCGGCCGGCCGGTTCCTCGCCTCGGGGAGCCGGCCGGCCGCCGTGCGGGGGGCGTCCGGGGCCCTGTGGGGTGCGTCCGGCGCCGTGCCCGGTGCATGCGGTGCCTCGCCCGGTGCATGCGGTGCCTTGCCCGGTGCGTCCGGCGTGCCCGCCGTCGTGCCCGGGGCGTCCGCCGTGCGTGGTGAGCCGTCGGCCGCGTCCGGTGCGGGGTGCGGGCCGAGCGGGAGCAGCAGGGCGTGGCCGAGCAGGCCGGCCGAGCAGTCCAGGGCGGCGGCGAAGGCCCGCGCGGCGGTCGGCACCGCGCGCAGCTCCCAGAGCGCCTGGACGGCGGACCACGCCCCCTCGCGGGCGGCCTCCACCGACCAGACGCCGAGCAGGTGGGTGAGCGGTTCGGCGCGCTCCAGCAGGTCCGGGCCGGGCATCAGCTGCTCCCGGACGGCCGTCTCCACCTCCGCCAGCAGGCCGTTGATCCGGTGGTAGTCCGCCGCGAGCCCGGCCGGCTCGCAGCCCCGACGCAGGCAGGTGTCCACGACGGCGAGCGGCAGGTCGTGCTGGATGTGGGCGTTCATCCCGGCCAACGCGAACTGCAGCGGGTGCACCCCCGGGTGGGCGCGCAGTGCGAACAGTGGACGCCAGCAGGCGGGCGGCTCCTGCCCGGCCGCGTCGGCGGCCACGGCCAGCAGGTAGCGCCCGGCGAACACCGTGTCGAGCTCGGCCATCGCCGCCGGATCGGCGAAGTACGAGCCGCCGAGCCGGTCGCGGACGGCCTCCGTGACGGTGAGGTAGAGCCGGTTGAAGACCGCCACCCCGTCCGCCGGGGGCAGGACCGCCCCGATCTCCCGCAGCCGACCGACCACCTCCTCGACCGTGACTGGCGCCGTGACCCGAGTCGTGACGGGTGTCGCGACAGGCGCCGTGACCGTGTTCGCGGCCAGCACCGCGACCGGCGTGCCGTCCGCCGCCATCGTCGTACCGGGCATGCGCCACCCTCCGATGTCGATCGTGCACTGATCGCATCATCGTGGCAGCGCGGACGGCAGCCCGGTGCGTGCGGCGCGCGGCGCGCGGCTGAGACCAGGTGATTCAGCCCAGCTCGTACTCCAGGACGTAGGTGTGGGTGCCGGCCTCGTCGACGGTCAGGCGGAACTCGCCGGTGAGCCCGGCCAGCTCGCCCGACCCGGTGCCCGGCACCACGCGTATGGTCGTCCCGCCGGTGTCCCACGCCGCGTGCTGGAGCACGAACGAGCCCTTACGCCCGTCCAGTTCGCCCGTCACGTGCTCCACCGCGACGTAGGACGCCGGGCCGCCCGAGGGGCCCGCGACGGAGAGCATCCGCACCTCGCTGGTGCCGCTCAGCCCACCCGTGAAGTTTTTGGAGATCCGGACCCGCCCGAAGGCCGCACCCTCGCGCTCCTCCGTCTCCACCGGTTCGAAGCCGGTCAGCTCGAACGACCCGCTGGCCTTGTCCCCCATGGCGCTCTCCCTTCGACGATCGCTACCCGGCCGGCTCCTCACCGACCGTGTGCGAAGCCTTGCACACGGCTCTGACAATCGGCCGGGCCGTCACTGCTCCCGCCGGCCCGCCCATCCCGCCTGCCCCTCTGGCTGCCTGCCCGTCCGCCGTCCGCCCTCCGCCCGTCAGTGCTCCCAGCGGAGCGCCAGCAGCGCCGCGTCGTCCGTCAGCCCGGCGTCGCCGACCCAGCCGTCGACGTCCGCGAGCAGGTCCTCCAGCAGGTCCGCCGGGTTCCCCGCGGGCAGCTCCGGCAGCCGCTCCTCCAGCGGGTAGAACCGCCCCTCGGCGTTGCGGGCCTCGGTGATGCCGTCGGTGTACAGGAGCAGCAGGTCCCCCGGCAGCGGCTCGAAGTGGACCGTCGGATACCCGTCACCGGTCAGCCCCCGCAGCCCGAGCGGCGGCGCGGCGTACGGCGGCGTCAGCGCGCGCACCCGGCCCGCGCGGCGCAGCAGCGGGGGCGGGTGCCCGCAGTTGACCACGCCGGCCGGCCCCCGCTCCGCGGGCACGGTCAGCAGCAGCGCGGTGGCGAAGCGCCCCTCGTCCGGTCGGGCGGCGAGCGCCGCGTCCAGCCGTTCGGCCAGCCGCGCGAGATCGGGCTCCGTCCGGGCCGCCTCGCGGAACACCCCCAGCACGTCCGCCGCCGTCTCCACCGCCGGCAGCCCGTGCCCCTGCACGTCACCGAGCAGGATCCGGGTGCCGTAGCGGGTGTCGACCACCGCGTACAGGTCCCCGCCGATGCGTGCCTCGGCCGCCGCCGCGACGTAGCGCACCGCGGTGCGCAGCCGCCCGATCCGCTCCGGCGGCGGGCGCAGCAGGGCCCGCTGTGCCGCCTCGGCGACCGTCCGGACGTGGAACAGCTCCCGCTCCCGGGCCGACACCAGGACGACGTTGGCGGCGCTGGCCAGGGTCGCCGCGAGCACCGTGATCAGCGCGGTGATGTGCACCTCGGCCGGCAGTTCGGTGTTGGTGGTCTCCAGCAGCCCGACCGCCACGACGGCGATGCCCCCGGCGGCCAGCGGCACCCGGGCGCTGCGGGTGGTCGCCCCGGCCAGGACCGGCGCGACGGCCAGTACGGGGGAGAGGGTCGTCCCCGGCCCCGTCACCAGGTCGGCCACCACGGCGGCGACCAGCAGCCCGAAGGCGCCGACCAGCAGCATCCGGGTGCGCCGCGGCAGGTGCAGCGGTGGCACACCGTCCGGGCCGTCTGCGCTCACACGTCCTCCCGGCTGCTCCCGGCGGATTGGCGACCTACCGTCCACTGTGCTCCGCACTCCCCGTGAGCGGCACCTCGGGGGACCGGGGCGGCTCGGGGACCTCGGCCGAGGCCGCCCCGAGCGGGCGGACTACGCTGGCCGGGAGATGAGACGCAAGAGCCGCCGCCCGGCCTCCCCCCTCCCGCAGCGCCACGGTGTGGACCCGGTGCACCTGCGGTTGCCGCCCGAGGGCCCCTGGCCGTCCGTCCGTGCCTACCTGGTCGAGCGGCTGCCGGCCGTGGCCGCCGCGCGGATCGACGCGGCGCTGAGCGGCCGCGAGATCGTCGGCGAGCACGGCCCGGTCGCCCCGGACGAGCCGTTCCGGCCCGGCGCGCACCTGTGGTTCTACCGGGACCTCCCCGAGGAGGTCCGCGTCCCGTTCGAACTGGAGGTGCTGCACCGCGACGAGCACCTGGTCGTCGTCGACAAGCCGCACTTCCTGGCGACCACCCCGCGCGGCCGGCACGTCGTCGAGACGGCGCTGTCCCGGTTGCGGCACAGTCTCGACCTGCCCGCCCTCAGCCCCGCGCACCGGCTCGACCGGCTCACCGCGGGCCTGGCCATGTTCGTGGTGCGGCCCGAGGAGCGCGGTGCCTACCAGACCCTGTTCAGCGACCGGCTGGTGCGCAAGGAGTACCAGGCGATCGCCCGGTACGACCCGGCGCTGGACCTGCCGCGCACCGTGCGCAGCCACATCCTCAAGGAGCGCGGGGTGATCGCGGCCCGGGAGCTCGACGCGCCGCCGAACAGCGAGAGCCGGATCGACCTCCTGGAACGCCGCGACGGCCTGGCCCGCTACCGGCTGCGGCCGCTGAGCGGGCGCACCCACCAGCTGCGGCTGCACATGTGCGGCCTCGGCGTGCCGATCCTCGGTGACCCGGTGTATCCGGTGGTGCTGCCCGAACCGGCCCCGGACGACTTCCGTCGCCCGCTCCAACTCCTCGCCTCGGTGGTCGAGTTCACCGACCCGCTGACCGGCCGGGAGCGCCGCTTCGACACCCGCCGCACCCTCGCCGCCTGGACGGACCCGCAAGCCTGGGCCGGCGGCCCAGGTCCGGCGACCCGGACACCCTAGGCCCAACGGACGACCGGGTCCCGGTTCCGGCGCCCGATCCGCCGCCGCCCCCTGCGGGGCGAGGGTGGGGGCATGAACGCAGCACAGCACACCGCCCCCGCCCCCGTCGCCGTGGTCACCGGCGCCTCCCGGGGGCTCGGCCTGGCGCTCGCCCGGGCCCTCGCCGCCGACGGCTGGCAGCTGGTGATCAGCGCCCGTGGCGCGGCCGGACTCGCCGCCGCCGAGGCGGCCCTGGCCGCCGTCACCAAGGTCGTCGCCCTCTCCGGTTCCATCGTCGACGACGACCACCGTGCCCACCTGACCGCGGCCGCCGACGGGCTCGGCGGCGCGAGCCTGCTGGTCAACAACGCCGGTACGCTCAACGGTGCCACCGCGCCCGGCGCCGAGCCGCTGCCCCGGCTGGCCGACTTCCCGCTGCCGGACCTGCTGGAGACCTTCGAGGTCAACGCGCTCGCCCCGATCGCCCTCACCCAGCTCCTCCTGCCTCAGCTGCGTGCCCGCGCCGGGAGCGTGCTCAACATCAGTTCGGACGCCGCCGTCGTGCCCTACCTCGGCTGGGGCGGCTACGGCGCCAGCAAGGCGGCGCTCGACCATGCCACCGCCGTACTCGCCCGCGAGGAACCGGAGTTGCGGGTGTGGGCGGTGGACCCGGGAAGCATGCGCACCGGGATGTTGCAGGAGGCCAGCCCCGGTGAGGACATCTCCGGCGAGCCGCTGCCCGAGGAGGTGGTGCCGGTCCTGCTCGGACTGCTGCACGACCGGGCCGCCTCCGGCCGCTACCGCGCCGAGGACCTGAGGGCCGCGGCCCGGGGTGGGCGATGACCGGACTCGTGGACCTCGGCCTCGACGTCGCCGTGCCGCCCGAACTCTCCGCCCGGGCACCGGCGGAGGCACGCGGCGGGGCGCGGGACGGCGTGCGGATGCTGGTCGGCCGGCGCGACCGGAGGAGCGTCGAGCACCACCGCTTCACCGAGCTGCCCGAGGTGCTGCGCGCGGGTGACCTGCTGGTGGTCAACAACTCGGCCACCCTGCCGGCCGCGCTGCCCGGCCGGCTGCCCGACGGTACGGCGGTCGCGCTGCACCTGTCCTCCGCCCAGCCCGACCAACGCGGCTCCCACCTGGTGGAGTTGCGGCGGGTGGTGCCGGGGTCGGCGGCCGCCTACTACCCGCCGGCCGACTCCCCGGCCCGCTCCGGTCTGCGGGTGGCGCTGCCCGCCGGCGGCGCGGCCGAGCTGGTCGCACCGTTCACCGCCCGGCTCTGGTACGCCGAACTGGCGCTGCCGGCAAGACTGTTGCCGTACCTGGAGGTGCACGGCAAGGCGATCCGTTACGGCTACGTGGACCGCGACTGGCCGATCGGGGCCTACCAGACGGTCTTCGCGGCCGTCCCCGGCAGCAGTGAGATGCCGAGCGCCGCAAGGCCGTTCAGCGCGGAGGTGGTGGCCCGCCTGGCGGGTCGCGGGGTGCTGGTCGCGCCGGTCACGCTGCACACCGGGGTGGCCTCGCCGGAGGCGCACGAGGCGCCGTACGCCGAGCGGTTCCACGTCCCGGCGGCCACCGCCCGTCTGGTCGGCCATGTGCGGGCCGGCGGTGGGCGGGTGATCGCCGTCGGCACCACGGTGGTGCGCGCCCTGGAGTCGGCCGCCGCGTCGGACGGCACCGTCCAGGAGGCGGACGGCTGGACGGAGTTGGTGATCACTCCGGAGCGCGGGGTGCGCGCGGTCGACGGCCTGCTCACCGGCTGGCACGAGCCCCGCGCCTCGCACCTGCTGATGCTGGCCGCCGTCGCCGGGCGGCCCCTGCTCGCCGAGTGCTACCGGGCCGCCGTCCAGCACCGCTACCTCTGGCACGAGTTCGGCGACGTGAACCTGCTCCTGCCGGACTGAGCCCGCGCGCCGCGCCGCCCGGTCGTGGGCCGGATCACTCGGTCGCGGGCCGAATTACTCGGACGGGCTGCCCGGGGGCAGTTCCAGCTCGAACCAGACCACCTTGCCGTCCCCGGTGCGGCGGCTGCCCCAGCGGTGCGCGAGCTCGTTGACCAGGTGGATGCCGCGCCCGCCCTCGTCCTCGGCGCGGGCGCGCCGGATCCGGGGCGTCTCGCTCTCCTGGTCGGCGACCTCGACGGTGAGCGCCCGGTTGCAGAACAGCCGCAGCTGGGTGGGGGATCCGGCGTGCACCAGGGCGTTGGTGATCAGTTCGCTGGTGAGCAGTTCGGCCCAGTCGGCGAGCGGTTCGAGGCCCCAGGCGGCCAGCGTCTCGCGGGTGAAGCGGCGTGAGTGGGCGACCATCGCGCGGTCGCCGGTGAGCGGCAGGCTGGCGATCCGGTCCGCGCCGACCGGCCGGACCTGCGCCATGATGACGGCGATGTCGTCCTCGCTGGTGGGGCCGGTGAGTTCGGCCAGGACGGCGTCGCAGGTCTGCTCCAGCGAGCGGCGCCGGTCGGCGACCGTCCGGCAGAGCAACTGCAGTCCCTCGTCGATGTCGTGGCCCCGGCGCTCGACCAGCCCGTCGGTGTAGAGCGTCAGGATGGCCTCCTCGGGGAGGGTGAACTCCACGCTCTCGAACGGGACCCCGCCAACGCCGAGCGGTGCGCCGGGCGGCAGTTCGACCAGGTGCGCCCTCCCCTGCGGATCGGCGACGACGGGCGGCAGGTGGCCGGCGCAGGCGGCGGTGCAGTGGCGGTCCACCGGGTCGTACACCACGCAGACGCAGGTGGCGAACTGGCCCTCGCCGAGTGCGCTGGAGGCCTCGTCCAGCCGGTGCAGGACGCGCTCAGGGGCCAAGTCCAGGGTGATCAACGTCCGGGCGACAGTGCGCAGTTGGCCCATGGTGGCGGCGGCCCGGATGCCGTGGCCCATCACGTCGCCGACGATCAGCGCGACCCGCCCCGAGGAGAGCGGCACGACGTCGAACCAGTCGCCGCCGACCTCGCTGACCACGCTGCTGGGCAGGTAGCGGTAGGCGAGGTCCAGGCCGAGCGTGCGGTGGATCTCCTGCGGCAGCAGGCTGCGCTGGAGGGTGAGCGCGGTGTCCCGCTCGCGCCGGTAGAGCCGGGCGTTGTCGATCGCGAGGGCGGTGCGCGCGGCGAGTTCCTCGGCCAGCGAGCGGTCCTCCGGGCCGAACGGCTCCGGGTTGCGGGTGCGGACGAACTCCGCGCCGCCCAGCACGAGTCCGCGCGCCACCAGCGGCACCATCAGGTACGAGTGCACCCCGGCGGCCAGCCCCGGCTGGACCCGGTCGGGTGAGGCGGCGATCCGGCGCATCTCCTCCTCGGTCACCTCGGAGACCAGGATCGAGCGCCGGGTGCGCAGGCTCTGGGCGTACAGCTGGGCGGACTGCGAGGTCTCGCCGACCTGGTCGGAGGCCGCCGTCATGCCGCCGCCCCGGGTCGCTTCGCCGACCGCCACCGCCCGCATCAGTATCGAATCGTTCTCCGGGACGGGGCCGGGCTCCTCGCCGCCGAGCACCGCGTCGCGCAGGTCCACGGTGACGAAGTCGGCGAAGCGCGGGATCACCACCTCCACCAACTCCTGGGCGGTGCGGTGCAGATCGAGGGTGGTGCCGATCCGGGTGCTGGCCTCGTTGAGCAGCGACAGCCGCTGCTGCGCGGCCCGGGCCTCGTCCAAAGCCCGCTGCCGGGCGGCGGCCGCGTCGCGTTCGCGGGTGAACAGCAGCGCGTTGTCGATGGACACGGCGGCCCGCACCGCCAACTCGCCGGCCAGCGCCAGGTCGTCCTCCTCGTAGGGGCGCTCCACCAGGGTGCGGTAGAAGCCCGCGACGCCGACCGCGGTGCCGCGCGCGATCAGCGGGACGACCATGAAGGAGTGGACGTTCTGCTCCCGCACCGCCGCGGCGCGCACCGGGTCGTCGGCGAACCAGGCCATCCCCTCCGCGTCCATCCGCGGCACCAGGACCGGCTTGCGGTGTGCCAGGCTCCACGCGTACGGCGTGCCGGGCGCGAAGCGGTGCACCCCGCCGAGTCGGGCGACCGGCCGCAGCGTCGAGCCGGGTACCGAGTGGAAGGCCATCCGCCGCAGCAGCGCCGAACCGTCCGCCGGGGCGCGGGCCTCGCGCTCGCCGCGGACCAGGTCCTCCAGCACCTCCACCACCACGGAGTCGGCCAGCCTGGGCGTCGCCACCTCGGCCAACTCCTGCGCGGTCTGGGCGAGATCGAGCGTGGTGCCGATCCGGGTGGAGGCCACGTTGACCAGCGCCAGCCGCTCCTGGGCGGCCTTCGCCTCGCGCAGCGCCTGCTGCCGGGCCAGGACGGTCTGGTGCTGGCGCAGGTACAGCCGGGCGTTGTCGATCGCGACGGCGGCCCGCGAGGCCAGCTCGTCGCCGAGGGTGATGTCGGCCTCGGCGAACGACTCCCGGTCGCCGCGCCGCGAGTACACCACCATGCCGAGCGTGGTGCCGCGCGCCACCAGCGGGGTGATCCGCACCGAGCGCGGCCGGTCGCCGAGGTAGGCCCGGCGGTGGCTCTCGGTGATGGCCTCGCTCAGCAGCGGCAGCTCCCAGGACGGCACCACCACCGTCCGCCCGGTGGCCAGCGCCCGGGCGTACGGCGAGTCCGGCGTCAGCTCGTACAGCGATTCCACCGGCAGTGACTCGGCCGGGTACAGCGGGTCGGTGGTGGCCAGGGCCAGCCGGCGGACCAGCTGCGGCGCGTCCGGGTCGGGCGGTTCGACGTTCCGCCCGGTCACCAGCACCTCCAGCGCGAACACCCCGCTGATGTCGGCGACCCTGGGCACCATCGTGTCGGCCAGCTCCCGGGCGGTCTGCCGGAGGTCGAGCGTGGTGCCGATGGAGGCGGTCGCGTCGACCAGCAGGGCCAGCCGCTCCTGGGCCCGCGCAGCCCGGGCCTCGGCGCGGAACCGCTCGGTGACGTCGATGACGGTGGAACTGACGCCGAGCACCCGGCCGCCGGGTTCCTCCAGCCGGAAGTACGAGGCGGACCACGCGTGGTCGTGCTGCGGGTCGCCCGGGGTGCGGCCGTGCGAGCGGGTGTCCACCACCGGCTCGCCGCTCTCCAGGACCCGTCGCATCACCGCCTCCGCCTCGGCGCCGTTGATCCCGGGCAGCACCTCGGTGAGCCGGTGGCCGAGCTGCTCCTCGACGGGCAGGCCGTTGGCCCGGGCCAGCGCCTCGTTCAGCCGGACGAAGCGCAGCTCGGGGTCGAAGACGCCCATGCCGACGGGGGACTGGGTGAAGAAGCCGTCGAGCACCGCCAGGTCCGCCTGGATCCGGCGCAGCGTGGTCACGTCGGAGGCGACGGCCAGCACCAGCGTGCGGCCGTCCGGCCCGGTGATCGGATGGGTGCGGAACTCCAGGTTCACCAGATGCCCGTCCCGGTGCCGGACCGGGAACACACCGGACCAGGCCCGGCCGTGCAGGATCTGCTGGAACAGTTCCAGCACCTCGGGCCGCTGCTCCTCGGAGGTCAGCAACTTGGCGGCCCTGGCCCCGATCGCCTGCCCCGGGGAGTAGCCGAGCAGTGCCTCCGCGTCGCCGCTCCAGTGCAGGATCCGGCCGTCGGCCTCGATCAGCGCCGTCGCGATCGGCACCATCAGCAGGGCGTCCTGTTGCGGCTCGCCCAGGTGGTGTTCGTTGTCGTTCACCATGGCCAGAGAACCGTCCGGAGATCGTCCCCACCAGCCCTGCCATCTTCGCACGCGGCCCCGGCGGGCCGCTCACCGTAGCGGCTCACCGGAGCGGCAGCGGGCGCTCCGGGAAGAAGTCGTCGAGCTCCCGGTGGCACCGCGGCGCTGGCGGCGGTCGAGCGTGCGAAGTCGGCCGGGCCGACTTCCCGCGCTCCTCACCGGGTCGCGGCCCGCTCGCGGGCCGGGGCGGCCTCCGGGGCTTCGCCGCCCCGGGCTTCGGCGGTGCGGGCGGCCAGGGCGAGCAGCGCGCCGACGAGACACAGGGCGGCGGCGACCAGAACGGCCCGGTCGGTGCCCGCCGCCAGGGCGCGGGCGGCGGCCTCCCGGCCGGGGCCGCCCGGTCGGGCCGAGCCCGCGACGGCCACGGTGACCGCGACGCCGAGCGCCGAGCCCAGGTACCGGGAGGTGTTGTTGGCACCCGAGCCCATGGCCGCCCGGTGCGCCGGGACGCTGCTGACGGCCAGCCGGGCCAGCGCCGCATTGAGCACCCCGCTGCCGACGCCCGCCACCGCCAGACCCGGCGCCAGCCGCAGCCAGCCGGAGCCGGGCGCCAGCCCGTACAGGCCCGCCTCGCCGAGGCCGCAGACCGCGAGCCCGACGGCGACCTGCGCGGTGGCCGACAGGTGCGCCGCCAGCCGCCGCGCCTGGAGCGCGGACAGCACCGACAGGCCCGACCAGAGCGCCAGCACCCCGCCCGCGGCCAGGCCGGACAGGCCCAGGACGCCCTGGAGCAGGGTCGGCAGGTAGCTCATGAAGCCGACCAGCGAGAGCCCGGTGAACAGGGCCCCGCCGGTGGCGGCGACGAAGCCGGGGCTGCGGAACAGCGCGAGGTCCAGCATCGGCTCCCGGACCTTCGCCTCGACCAGCCCGAACAGCGCCAGCAGCAGCACCCCGAGCGCCAGCAGCACGACGACCACCGGCCGCCCCCAGCCGCCGCGCCCCTCGGCCAGCCCGGCGATCAGGCAGGACGTCCCGGCGGCCAGCGTCAGCACCCCGTACGGATCGAGGGCGCGTGGCCGTTCGGCCCGCGACTCGGTGAGGACGGCGGCCGCGTACGCCGCCACGGCGGCCGAGACGACCGCGATCCCGCCGCTGACCGCGCGCCAGCCGGCCCACTGCCCGACCAGCGCGCCGTACACCGGGCCGACGGCGATGCCGAGGCCGACGGCGGCGCCCCAGACCCCGAGTGCCCGGATCCGGCCCGGGCCGGGCGGGTGGGCGTGGCTGATCAGGCCGAGCGCGGGTGCCAGGACGGCGGCCGAGGCGACGCCGAGCAGCACCCGGGCGGCCAGGTAGACGGCGCCGCCGGGGGCCAGCGCGGCCAGCGCCTCGGCGGCTGCGAACAGCAGCACGCCGAAGGTGAAGACCCGCTTGCGGCCGTGGTCGTCGGCGGCGCTTCCGGCGGTGAGCAGCAGGGCGGAGATGCCGACCAGGGTGCCGGTGAGGATCCAGGTCCGGCCGGTGGCCCCGAGGTGCGCGGCCTGGGCGGTGGCGGCGAGCGAGGCGGTGGGGGCGGTGTAGGCGACGGTGACCAGCGCGGTCGCGGCTGCGGTGGCGGCCAGGGTGGCGCGGGGCCGGACGGGCGCGGTGACGGGGGAGGGGCCGGGTGGTGCGGGGGACATGGGGTGTTCCTCCGGAGCGCGAACCTTAGGTCTGGTGAATGAACCTTCGTCTCGATCGGCACGCTACCACCATTGGTCTGTTCATTGAACCCGCTGTCCGGGTGGACTACGCTGACCCGCATGGCGCTGGGAACCGACTACGAGCAGCAGGACTGCGCACTGGCCCGCGCCCTGGAGGTGGTCGGCGAACGCTGGAGCCTGCTGATCCTCCGCGACGCCTTCTACGGAGTGCAGCGTTTCAACGACTTCCTCGCCCACCTCGGCATCCCCCGCGCCGTCCTCACCGCCCGCCTCAACGCCCTGGTCGCGGCGGGGGTGCTGCGCAAGGAGCCGTACCAGCAGGCGCCGCTGCGCCACGGCTACCTGCTCACCGAGACCGGCCTCGAACTGTGGGGACCGCTCTACCAGTTGAGTCGCTGGGGCGGTCGCCACGCGACCGCGGGCGGTCCGCACCACCTGTTCGCGCACGCCGTCTGCGGCACCGACCTGGACGTCGTCGGCGCCTGCCCGCGGTGCGGCGGCGCACCCGTCCCGCCGGCCGAGATCGCGATGCGCCCCAACCCCGCCCGCGGCGGCGCGCACCGGGACGACCCGGTCTCCCGCTCCCTGGTCCGCCCGCACCGGCTGCTCGAACCGATCGCCTCGGCGGCGCCGGCCGCGTAGCGAACGGCGGGCGACGGACGGCGGCGCGGTCGTCGGCAGGCTGCCGACGGCCGCGCCCACCACGCCCCGGTCACGGGTGGAACGTCACCTCCGGATTGGCGGCGGTCGGCCCGTCGAGGAGCGGCTGCCGCACGCCCTTCAGCTGGAGGTCGAAGAAGGCCGCCACGTACGAGCGGGTGAGCTCCGCGCCCCGCTCGCCCGACATCGTGGTGCCGGGAGGCTGGGGCAGGTTGAGCTTCTCGAAGAACAGCGGGAAGTCGGTGAAGGTGCCGTGGTTGGAGCCGGCGAAGGTCAACCAGCGCTTCCAGCCGTCGAGGTGTGGCCAGCTCTCCGTCCAGCTGCTGTCCTCGGCGCCGTCGGGCAGCGGGTGGCCGATCATCAGGAAGGGCTTGCCGCCGATCCCGGAGGCGGGGACCGTGACGTCCATGGTGCCGTCCAGGTCCACCCCGGCCCGGATCCGGTCGTCGGCGAGCAGGGACGGGACGGTCGAGGCGCCGCCGGCCGAGTGCCCGGCCATCCCGATCCGGTCGCGGTCGATCATGCGGGCGTAGCGCCACGCCGGGTGGGGGCGGGCGGTCAGCTGGTCGAGGACGAAGGAGACGTCCTTCGCCCGGCTGTTGTCCACGGCCGCCCAGGACTCCGGGGTCGTCAGCTTGTCGCACAGCAGGCACGGGAGGGTCTGCCCGTCGGGGAACGTCGTCCCGGTGTTCTCGTAGGTGTGGTCGACCAGCGCGACGACGTACCCGCGGCTGGTCAGGTCCTCGGCGAGGCCGCTCAGCGAGGCCCGCGGCATGGTGAAGCCCGGCGACAGCACCACCAGCGGGAAGTGGCCGCCCTGCGGGCGCGCGTCGGACTTCGCCCAGGTCCGGGTGCCGGTGACCGTCTCGGTCGGGATGGTGTTGCCCGGGAGCTTCCCGTCCAGCAGCATCCGGGCGGCCGCAGGGGTCATGTACGGGGCCGAGCTGCCCGTCCCGGCCTTCGCGGGGTAGTACATCGACACCATCAGCTGGCGCGGACCGGCGGAGGGGACCCACGGATCCGGGCGGTCCCGGTCCACCAGGTGCAGGATCTCCTGCCCGACCGCGTACGGGCCGGTCGGGCGCGGCATGTCGACGTGGACGGCGGTGGGAGCGGGAGCGGAGGCGTTCGTCAGGGCGGCGGGAGCGGCCAGCGCCGGCGCGGCGGCGGCGACGGACAGCGGCAGGGTGAGCAGCAGGGCTGCCGCGGCCGTGGTGGTGCGAAGTCGGTTCATGTGAGGGACGGTAGGCCGGGGGAGCGGAAGTTGACGTCCACTCAGCGGCGTAGAGATCCCTTCCGGGACGTGCGGGAGGGGACCCTTAGGGGTCGGCCGAATGGACGCCGGCCGGACCGAACCGAACCGGGCCGAACTGAACCGGATTGGACTGAACCGGACCGAACCGGGCCGGAGTCGTTGAGGAATCGAACTCGAACTCACCGCGGAGCAGCGAGTTCGGGAGTCCACCCCTCGGATCGTCCGCCGGTCAGAGGCTCCGGGCCCGGACCTCCTCGACGAAGGCCGCCGCCGCACCGGCGTTCGGCACCGGGAGGGTGAGCGGCAGGCCGGCCGAGTGCGTCCGGATCTCCAGTTCCCCGAGCTCCGAGGCCCGCGCGGACTGCACCTCCGTCCACCGGAACGACTCCGTCGCGGCGAGCGGGTGCGGCGGCCGGTGCACCAGCCCGCCGGCCGTCAGCGTCAGCCGCCCCCGGGCGAACCGGACGCCGCCCTCCGTGCGCAGCGCCTCGTGCAGTGCGGCCCGGAGGGTCGGGCGGAGTCGCTCGTCGAGCTCCCGGAACAGCTCGTCCAGCCGTCGCAGGTGCGCCAGTGCCAGTGGCTCGTCCGCGCCGACCAGCCAGATCCGGCCCTGCTCGCCCACTCCGTGCCGCCCGCCGGGGGCGTACTCGGTGGCCTCCACCGCACTCCACGGCAGGGGCTGCTCCGCGCCGTCCGCCCCGACCAGCACCAGCCCGCGCTCGTGCACCCGGACGGCCCGCAGGCCCGGCGCCGGCCGCAGCCGCCCGTACCCGCTCGCGGCCGTGATCGCCGCCGCGGCCACCACGGGCGCGGGCCACCACTCCCCGCTCGCCAGCCAGGCTGCCCCGGCGACAGCGGCCGCCGCCGCGTCCAGCCAGGCCCGCGTCGGCCATGGCAGCGGCCGGAACCGCCGGTACACCCGCACCGCGCGGCCGAGCCGCCCGTCGCCGTCCGCGACCGACCGAGCCCGCGACAAGGGCCACACCACCGCCACCTCGGCCACCTCCCGCTGAGCGAACAACACAACCGGAACCGCGACTGTCAGATCCTCAGCATCGACCGACCGCCGCGCCCTCGAACAGGGCCAATTCGTACCTCTTGGCCCTGAAACGACCTCACCCCATCCTCCACCTCACTCCGCCGACGGTCGCACCCGGTCCTCCGCCGGGCCCGCTCACCGCCACGCCCCGGCCCCGGCTCGTCAGCTCGTCGTCGCGTACTCGTTCTGCAGCGTGCGCAGCAGGGCCGTCCCGGCCGGATCGGCGGAGCGGCGGGTGTTCACCAGGACCACCACCCCCACCTGCTTCTCCGGATCGAAGGCCACGAAGGAACGGAACCCGCCCGTGCCGCCGTTGTGCCAGATCTGCAGGTGGCCGCCCTGCTGGCTGTGCAGGCGGTGGCCGAGCCACCCCAGGTGCGTCCAGGCGAACGGGTTGACCCGGTGCCGGGTCTCCCGGGTGAGCGTGATCGCGGGCGCCAGCGGTGCGTCCGGTTCGCGGTCGGCGGCCAGCTGGGCCCGCAGGAGTATCGCCAGGTCGGAGGCGGTCGACCGGAGCCCGCCCATGCCGGAAATGTCCGCGAAGTCCCAGTACGGCACGGGTCGCCCGCCGGAGGTGTGCCCGTGCGCCAGCCGCTCGGACTGCTCCCGGCCCGAGCGCACGTGGGTGTCCACCAGCCCCAGCGGCTCGCATATCTCGCGCGCCACCAGCTCCTCGTAGCCGGTGCCGGCCCGGTGGGCGAGGGCCAGGCCGAGCAGCCCGGCGCCGAGGTTGGAGTAGCGGAAGCCGCGCCCGGGGGTGGCCCGCAGTCTCGTCCGGGCCAGCCCGGCGAGGACGTACTCGGTGCTGCAATGCGCGTACGGATCGGGCTTGTTGGGATTGAGCAGCGCCGTCGCCAGCATGCCCCGGGGCAGCCGGGGGAGCCCGGAGGTGTGGGTGGCGAGGTGCCGCAGGGTGATCGGCTGCCCGCCCCTGGCCGGGACGGCGGCACCGTCGGGCCGTATGTCGGCGAGCACGTCGGCGAGCGGTTCGGCGAGCGGGTCGTCGAGCCCGGTGGCGGTCCCGCCGGAGTCGGCGAGCGCCAGCCGCGCGAGGGCGAGCGAGGTGAACACCTTGGTGACGGAACCGACTTCGAACAGGGTGTGCGGCCCGGGCACGGCGCCGCCCGGACCGGTCCGCCCGGCGCCGCGGATCTCCACGGCGCCGCCGGCCAGCCCGGCGACCACCGCGCCGACGTGCTGGCCCGCGAGCCGGTCGGCGGTCTGTTGCACGAGGCGGGCGAGTTCGTTCATGCCTTGAGCGTAGGGGGCCGCGACCTGCGAAGTCGTCCGTCGGAACGACGATTTCAACCGCCCTCCGCTGCTCCCGCGGGAGTACGCCCCCCCCCCACATGAGTACGCCCCGCTACGCTCGGCAGCGTACGGACACCACGGTGTGATGACCGGTCCGGGCGTAGCGGGGCGCGTGGTGGGGCGGGGGCGAGCCGTCAGCAGCTCAGGTTGCCCCCGGGGACGGTGCCGAGGATCTGGACGAAGCTCTGGTACAGGCTGATCCGGTGCTGCATCTGGGCGGTGTTGTTGCCGTTGCACTCCAGCGAGCCGTTGATGCTGCGGATCGTCTCACCGAAGCCGTACCCGTTGACCATGGCGTTGTGCGCGGTCATGGTGCCCGGCCCGTTCTGGGTGTTCCAGTACCAGAGGCCGGTCTTCCAGGCCACCGCCGGGTCGGTCTGCACCAGGTTCGGATTGTGCAGCAGGTCGATGCCGAGCGCGTCGCCGGCGGCCTTGTAGTTGAAGTTCCAGCTCAGCTGGATCGGCCCGCGCCCGTAGTACGCGGCCTGCCCGGCCGGGCACCCGTACGGTTGCGAGGCGTCGCAGTAGTGCGGGTAGTTGGCGGTGTTCTGCTCGACCACGTACACCAGTCCGCCGGTCTCGTGGCTGACGTTGGCGAGGAACGCGGCGGCCTCCTGCCGGCGCACGGTGTCGCTGCCGGTGGCCGCGAAGCCGGGGTAGGCGCCGAGCGCGTCGAGCAGGCCCTGGTAGGTGTAGAAGGAGTTCCGGCCCGGGAACATCTGGTCGAACTGGGCCTGGCTGACCGGGAATCCGCCCGGGTTGGGCGGCTGGGTCGAGCCGCAGCCGTACGGCTCCCAGTACCAGGTGCTGATGACCGGGTCGTAGCCCGGGTTGTCGTGGGTGGCGCGGTAGTAGCCGCCGTTGGTGTACCGGACGATGTCGCCGGCGACGTAGGCGCGGCCGGCGACCCAGGCGGGGTAGTCGCAGGTGCCGGACGTCGGGGTCGGCGTCGGGTCGGTGGACCCGCCGCAGGAGCCCTGGTCGGCCCAGACCCCGGTGCCGCTGGTGCTCGGGGGCTCGTTCTGGGTCCACCACTTGGCGGCCCAGTTGTGCCCGTTGTACGAGACGGCCGCGCCGCCGGTGTAGGCGGTGGCCGCGCTCCACGGCGTGCCGCAGGCGGCGGCGCTGGCGGAGGCGGGGAGGAGGACCGCGACCGCCAGTGCCGTGACCACGGCGGAGAGCAGCGCGAGCAGGCGTTTCATTGACACGTCATCACCCCTTGTGCGGTGGGGGCCGCACGTCGTCGTGACAGGGACTTGAGCGGGCAGGGGATCCGGGTCCCGTGCGGGGGTGCGCCAGGGGAAGGCGGCCGACCGGGGTGTGGGCCGGTGCGGGGCCGTGAAGGCGACTCAAGCGGAGTGTTCTATACCTGTCAAGAGAGTGGGTGAAACCGGCTCGCAAATGCGGTGCGCACGCCCCCCGGCGCCCCCGCGGGCCCTCCCGGCCTCCGAGCGTCGCCCTCAGCCCCCGCGAGCCCCCTCAGTCGCCGAGCGCCGCGCGCAGTCGGGCCGCGACCTCCGCCGCCCCCGCCTCGTCCGGGTACTTCCCCCGCGGCCAGAAGAAGCCGCGCAGCCCGTCCTTCGGATTGCGCGGCACCACGTGGACGTGCAGATGCGGCACCGACTGGCTGATCCGGTTGTTCGCCGCCACGAAGCTGCCCGCCGCGCCCAATCCGCGCTCCACCGCGGCGGCCACCCGCTGCACCTGGAGGAAGAACGGCCCCACGTCGGCGGCCGGCAGGTCCGCCAGGGTGCGGTGGTGGGTGCGCGGGACGACCAGTACGTGGCCGGGGAACAGCGGCCGCCGGTCCAGGAAGGCCACCGCCGCCTCGTCGTCCAGCACCCGGTGCGCGGGCTCCTCGCCCGCCACCACCGCACAGAAGACGCAGTCCATCCGCCCATTCAAACCACCGGCGCCCGCCCCGGCACCTCCGCGATCGCGCGGTTGCGGGGCGTCACCCGTCCGGCCTCGAGCGGGTGCGGCCGCCGGGGCGGGTGGCGCACGGTGCTGGAGGGGGTCGACCAGAGGCGCGCCGTGCGCCGCACGAGGAGGTGGCCCGATGGCGGGCAAGTTCGAGGTCTACGAGGACGCCGGCGGCAAGTACCGGTTCCGGCTCAAGGCGGGCAACGGCGAGATCGTCGCCACCGGCCAGGGCTACTCCAGCAAGGAGGCCGCCCACAAGGGCGTCGAGGCCGTCCAGCGGGCGGCCAGCGACGCGCCGGTGGTGGACGTGCCCAAGGCCGCCTGAGCACGCCGAGCACCGAGCACCGAGCGCCGAGTGCCGACACCGAGTGCCGAGCACCGAGCGTCGAGCACCGAGCATCGAGCGCCGCCCGCCACGCGGCAGCACGCCGTGTGGCGGATGGCGCCGCCCGCGCCGCGGTCGTCACTCGTAGCGGTGGAGCAGCGCCTCCCGCTCGGTCTGCTCGATCATCTCGATGGTCAGCGAGTCGTCCCGCAGGTGCGAGAGGGTGATCTCGGCCGAGGTCGGCTGCGCGTCCTTGGCCAGCCAGTTCTCCGGCTTCCACGCCGAGCCGCGCAGGAAGGACTTCGGGCAGTGCGCGTACACCTCCTCGACGGCCACCACGATCGCGCTGCGCGGGGGCTTCCCGACGGCGGTCAGCTGCCGCAGCAGCTCCGGGTCGGTGGAGACGCAGGCCCGCCCGTTGACCCGGAGCGTGGTGTCCCGGCCCGGAACGACGAAGAGCAGCCCGACCCGGCCGTTCTCCAGGATGTTGTGCAGGGTGTCCAACCGCTTGTTGCCGGTGGCGTCCGGGATGGCCAGGGTGTGCTCGTCGAGGACGGAGACCACCCCGGCCGGCCCGCCGCGCGGGGAGACGTCGCAGCGCCCGGCGGCGTCCGAGCTCGCCACGAACACCAGCGAGGAGCAGGCGATCAGCCGCCGCGCGACCTCGTGCAGGTGGTCGACCTGCTTGCGGCGCGCGTGGTCGCCGGGCTGCTCGTAGATCTCGCGCAGCTGCGCCGGGTCGGTCAGCGCCCCTGCGCCGAGAGCGGCGAACAGGCTGCCCGGCGCATTCGGAGCTGCGGTTGACGACATGACAGATTCCGGTGTGCTGGTCATACCGGAAATCTAGCCGAGCCCCTTCCCGGAGCCCCCGGCCGCCAGCCGGTGCAGTCCTCGGTAAAGCTTCCCCGCCACCCCTCCCCACCAGCGGTTTTACCGTGATAATGGGGCCAGGCGCTCCGCTCGGAGGTGGTGGTCGTGATCGTGAGGATCTGGGCCGGGCAGGTCCTGGCCGGTCGCATCGAGGAATTCTGTGTGCTGCTGACAACCCAGGTGATCCCGCAGCTCGGGCGGACCGACGGTTGCCTGGGCGGTGAACTGCTGCGCTCGGTGACCGAGGACGGACACCGGGTGCTCGTGGTGAGCCGCTGGCGCGACGAGGCGGCCCTGCGCGGGTACGCGGGGCCGATGTGGCGGATCCGGCCGGTCTGGTCGGAGGGCGAGCTGTGCTACCTCGCGCACCCGCCGGTGGTCACCCACTTCACGTCGATCGCCGCACCCGCCACGCTCTGACCGCGCCCGCCACTTTCCGTACGCGCCCGCCACTTTCCGTACGCGCCCGCCACGTTGTGGGCGTCACCTACCACCCGGCCGCACATTCCCCGCATCCGCGTGAAACAGGCCACAGCGGAAGGCTCTCCCTGGGCTTGCGCACGCCATGGCAGAATGACCCCAACAGCAGTGACGTTCAGCGCACTCCGGGGTCGGTGAAAATCCGAACCGGCGGTTACAGTCCGCGACCCGTCCGCAGCCAGCGGCCGGTTGACCAGGTGAAATTCCTGGACCGACGGTTAAAGTCCGGATGGGAGGCGTGCGCGGGCGGACGAAGAGCAGTATCCGTGGTCCCCCGGTGGACCACGGCCAGGTGAACGGCGGGAGAGGTGTCTCCCGTGCCGGGCGAGCGATCTCCCGGCAGCCTCGGCATCCCGGCGACGGGTCGTGCCGTCGGCTCGCGCGCCGTTGCCCGTCCGTGTCATCTCCCATGCCGCCCCGGAGTCCGCGCCCCCAAGCGCGAGGAGAACCCGGGTGTTCACCGGCATCATCGAAGAGCTCGGCGAGGTCGTGTCGATCGAGGAGATCGGCGACTCCTCGCGAATCCGCCTGCGCGGCCCGGTGGTCTGTACGGGTGCGCGGCACGGCGACTCCATCGCGGTCAACGGCGTCTGCCTGACCGTCGTCGACAGCCCGGACCAACTGGCGGCCGATACGGGCGAGTTCAGCGCCGACGTGATGGCCGAGACGCTGCACCGCTCCAGCCTCGGCGAGTTGAAGCCCGGCTCCCGGGTCAACCTGGAGCGCGCCATGGCGCTCGGCGACCGGCTCGGCGGCCACCTCGTCCAGGGCCATGTCGACGCCACCGGCACGCTGTTGGGCCGCGAGCCCGGCGAGCGCGACGCGGCCGGCGACCTGCGCTGGGAGGTGCTGCGCTTCTCGCTGCCCGGCACCATCTCCCGCTACCTGGTGGAGAAGGGCTCGATCACGGTCGACGGCGTCAGCCTCACCGTGGTGGAGGCCGCCCGGGACAGCTTCACCGTCAGCCTCATCCCCACGACCCTCGCGCTGACCTCGCTCGGCGCCAAGGCCGTCGGCGAGAGCGTCAACCTCGAAGTGGACGTGCTCGCCAAGTACGTCGAGCGACTGCTCGACTCCCGCACCCTTCCCCCGACGATCGCCGGAGAGTCCAAGTGAACTGGCTCAGCGGAGAAGCGTTCACCGTCTTCGGCGAGCACGTGAAGTGGGCCGACATGTTCGGCAACCTGCTCGGCCTGGCCGGGCTGGCCTTCGGCTGGCGCCGCTCGGTCTGGAGCTGGCCGCTCCAACTCCTGTCCGGCGCCGTGCTGATCGCCGCCTACCTCGGGGGCCACGTCCCCGGCCTGATCGGCAAGCAGTTGATCGTGCTCGTCACCGCCGGCTGGGGCTGGGCCCAGTGGCGGCGGGGCCGCCGGGACACCGGCACGATCGCCGTCCGCTTCGCCACCTGGCCCGAGCGGGCCGCGCTCGTGGTCGGCACCGCGGCCGGCACCGTCGCGCTGGCCTGGCTGTTCACGGCCTACCCCAGCCTGTCCTGGAGCCCCTGGTCGGACGCCTACATCTTCGTCGGCACGCTGGCCGCGATGGTCGCCCAGGCCCGTGGCTGGCTGGAGTTCTGGTTCGCCTGGATCGCCGTCGACGTGGTCGGCGTCCCGCTCGCCTTCAACAACGGCTACCCCTTCTCCGGCCTCACCTACTCGATCTACTTCGTCCTGGTGCTGCTCGGCCTGCGCTCCTGGTGGCTGAGCAGTCGTGAGCCGCGCGTCAACTCCGCCACCGTCCCGCAGGGAGTCACGGTATGACCGAGAACCACACCGCCGACCGCGACCGCGAGGCGGCACCCGAACTCGTCCTCGACCCGGTCGAGCGCGCGATCGCCGACATCGCCCTCGGCCGCGCCGTGATCGTGGTCGACGACGAGGACCGCGAGAACGAGGGCGACATCGTCTTCGCCGCCTCCGCCGCCACCCCCGAGCTGATGGCCTTCACCATCCGCTACAGCTCCGGCGTGATCTGCGCCCCGCTGACCGGCGAGGAACTGGACCGGCTCAAGCTGCCGCCGATGACCCAGGTCAACGAGGACCGCAAGGGCACCGCGTACACCGTCTCGGTGGACGCCCGGGAGGGGGTCGACACCGGCATCTCCGCCGCCGACCGCGCCCGCACCGTCCGGCTGCTGTCCTCGCCCGGCACCGAGCCCGGCGACCTCACCCGCCCCGGGCACGTGTTCCCGCTGCGCGCGGTCGAGGGCGGCGTGCTGGTGCGCCCCGGCCACACCGAGGCCGCCGTCGACCTGGCCCGGCTCGCCGGACTGCCGCCGGCCGGTGCGATCGCCGAGGTGGTCAACGACGACGGCACCATGGCCCGGCTGCCCGAGCTGGTCGCCTTCGCCCGCGAGCACGGCCTCGCGATCATCTCCATCGAGGACCTGATCGCCTACCGTCGCCGCACCGAACTGCACGTCGACCGGGCCGCCGTGACCGCCCTGCCCACCGTCCACGGCGAGTTCACGGCCGTCGGCTACCAGGGAACCATCGACGGCGTCGAGCACCTCGCGCTGGTGGCCGGCGGCCTCGGCGCGGACGGCCGGCTGCCCGAGGGCGAGGACGTCGTGGTCCGGGTCCACTCCGAGTGCCTGACCGGCGACGTGTTCGGCTCGCTGCGCTGCGACTGCGGCCCCCAGCTGGAGGCCTCGCTGCACAAGGTCGCCGAGTCCGGCCGCGGCGTGGTGCTCTACCTGCGCGGCCACGAGGGCCGGGGGATCGGCCTGGCCCACAAGCTGCGCGCCTACGAACTCCAGGAGCAGGGGCGCGACACCGTCGACGCCAACCTCGACCTCGGCCTGCCGGCCGACGCCCGCGACTACAGCATCGCGGCGCAGATGCTGGTGGACCTCGGCGTCCGCTCGCTCACCCTGCTCACCAACAACCCGGAGAAGCTCACCGCGCTCACCGAGCACGGTCTCAAGGTCAAGGGGCGCGAAGCGGTCGAGATCGCGCCGGGTGAGCACAACCTGCGCTACCTGCGCACCAAGCGCGACCGGATGGGCCACGACCTGCCCGGCCTCGACTCCTGAACCCTCCCCACGCCCCACGCATCACCCCACGCACCACCACGACGGACAGGAAGAACGAACATGAGCGGCCACGGAGCCCCCGAGCTGACCATCGACGGCGCCGCCGACCTCAAGGTCGCCGTCGTCGCCGCCCAGTGGCACGACGTCGTGATGAACGGCCTGCTGGACGGCGCCCACCGGGCGCTCAAGGAACTGGGCGTCACCGAGCCGACCGTGCTGCGCGTCCCCGGCACCTTCGAGCTGCCGGTCGCCGCGAAGCGCCTCGCCGACCACGGCTACGACGCGGTCGTCGCCCTCGGCGTGGTGATCCGCGGCGGCACCCCGCACTTCGACTACGTCTGCCAGGCGGCCACCGCCGGCCTCACCCAGGTGACCGTCGACACCGGCGTCCCGGTCGGCTTCGGCGTGCTGACCTGCGACAACGAGGAGCAGGCACTCGACCGCGCCGGCCTGCCCGGCTCCGCGGAGGACAAGGGCCACGAGGCCGTCACCGCGGCCGTCGCGACCGCCGCGGTGCTGCGCGCCGCGCTCTGAGCGCACCGCCCAGACCCGGACCGTGGACGTCCAACGGACTGTCCACGGTCCGGGACCGTTTACCGCCGGTCAGCCCGCACGCCGTAAGGTGAGTCCCATCATGGCTTCGAAGACATTCGAGGAGCTCTTCGCCGAGCTCCAGCAGAAGGCCGCCACCGGCGACCCCTCGTCCTCCCGTACCGCGCAGCTCGCCCAGCAGGGCGTCCATGCGATCGGCAAGAAGGTCGTCGAGGAGGCCGCCGAAGTCTGGATGGCCGCCGAGTTCCAGTCGGACGAGCAGACCGCCGAGGAGATCTCACAGCTCCTGTACCACGTTCAGGTGATGATGATCGCCCGCGGGCTGACGCTCGACGACGTCTACAAGTACCTCTAAACCCGAACCGCACGCCCCTCCCCACAGGTAAGGAACCAACCTCCCATGCTGCGCATCGCCGTCCCCAACAAGGGTTCTCTCTCGGGTCCCGCGGCGGAGATGCTCCATGAGGCCGGCTACCGCCAGCGGAAGGACCCCAAGGAGCTCGTCCTTGTCGACCCGAACAACGAGGTCGAGTTCTTCTTCCTGCGCCCGCGCGACATCGCCGTCTACGTCGGCTCCGGCCGCCTGGACATCGGCATCACCGGCCGCGATCTGCTGCTGGACTCGCACTCCAACGCCGAAGAGGTGCTCGCGCTCGGCTTCGCCGCGTCGACCTTCCGCTTCGCCCGCCCCGAAGGCGTGGCCGTCGAGGACGTCAAGGGCCTGGAGGGCCTGCGGATCGCAACCTCCTACACCGGCCTGGTCGAGCAGCACCTCGCCGACCACGGCGTGAAGGCGACCGTCACCAAGCTGGACGGCGCGGTGGAGACCGCGGTGCAGCTGGGCGTCGCCGACGTGATCGCCGACGTGGTGGAGACCGGCACCAGCCTGCGCAACGCCGGCCTGGAGGTGTTCGGCGAGCCGATCCTGATCTCGGACGCCGTGGTGATCCGCCCCAAGGGCGCGGGCGAGGACACCCGGGTGGACCAGTTCCTGCGCCGCCTCCAGGGCGTGCTGGTGGCCCGCCGCTACGTGCTGATGGACTACGACATCCGCGCCGAGAAGGTCGGTGCCGCCGTGGCGCTCACCCCCGGCCTGGAGTCGCCGACCGTCTCCCCGCTGCACACCGAGGGCTGGGTGGCGGTGCGCTCGATGGTGCTCCGCAAGGAGGCCCAGCAGATCATGGACGACCTGTGGGGCATCGGCGCCCGGGCCATCCTGGTCACCAACATCCACGCCTGCCGCCTCTGACCGGTGCGGCGGCGACCTCGCCCGCCGTGGTGCGGGTAAGGAACGGTTGAATGGGGCGGGGACGCTGACCGGCGTCCCCGCCCTTCGTCCGGATCCGCCCGCTGCCCGGAACCGTCGTTCCCGGGAACGACCGTTCCCCCGAACCACCCCACCGGAGACCCCACGTGTCCACGCCGCCCGTCGAGTTCCCCGTCACCTGGGCGCCGCGCCGCACCCGCGCCGTGCTGCTGCCGGTCTGCGCGCTGCTGGTGGTGCTGTTCGCCGTGATGGCCGTGGCGCTCCCGGAGAACTGGCAGCTCAACGACCGGATCATGATGGCGGGCAGCGGCGTGCTGTTCGCGTGCGTGGGCCTGATGCTGGCCCGCCCCCGGGTGAGCGCCGACGCGCAGGGCGTGACGGTGGTCAACTTCGTCCGCAGCCGCCGGCTCACCTGGGCCGAGATCGTCCGGGTCAACTTCCGCCAGGGCGACCCGTGGGCCACCCTCGACCTGGCCGACGGCACCTCGCTCGCCGCGGTCGGCATCCAGTCCGGCGTCGGCAAGGACCAGGCGATCGCGCACGCCCGCGCCCTGCGCGACCTGGTCGAGCACCACGCCGGGGCCTGAGCCCCGCAGCGCCGCCGCCGGTCGGAGCCCGCCCGTTCCACACCGGCACCGCCGGCCCGCCGACACCCCTCCGGTCCCCGCCGGGCCTGCGAATCCTCGGCCCGGCGGGTCCGAACACTCTTCCTACCATCGTCCGGGTATGGTCTACGCTGGTAAAAGCAGGGCAAAACTTCCGTCCTGCCCGAAAGACGACTTGAGGAGTGACTTCCCCCCTCGATGGACGATCCGTCCGGTAGTACCTGCGCCGCCCACCTTCCTGTCAGCGGAAGGCAGGCGGCACTGTGATCACCGCCTGGCTGCTGTTGCTCGCAGCCCTCCTGCTGATCCTCGCCAACGGCCTGTTCGTGGCCGCCGAGTTCGCCTTCGTGACCGTCGAGCGCGGGGCTGTCGAACGCTCCGCCGAGGCCGGAGACGCCAAGTCCGTCCGCGTCTCCCGGGCCCTGCGGCACCTCTCGTTCGAACTCTCCGGCGCCCAGCTCGGCATCACCGTCACCTCGCTGGTGGTCGGCATGCTCGCCGAGCCGGCGTTGTCCACCCTGCTCAGCCCCGTCATGACCGGGATCGGCGTGCCCGAGTCGGCCGCCCGCGGCGTCGCCGTGGTCGTCGGCATGGTGCTCGCCACCGTGGTGCAGATGGTGATTGGCGAGCTGGTCCCGAAGAACTGGGCGATCTCCCGCCCGCTCCAGGTGGCCCGCGCGGTCGCCGCCCCGCACATGGCCTTCTCCTTCGCCTGCCGCCCGCTGATCAGCTTCCTCAACGGGGCGGCCGACCGGACGGTCCGCGCCTTCGGCGTCGAGCCGCAGGAGGAGCTGGACCACGCCCGGACCCCGGCCGAACTGGTCTCGCTGGCCCGCCACTCGGCCAAGGCCGGCGCGATAGACGAGGAGTCGGCGACCCTGTTCGTCCGCACCCTGGGCCTGGGCGAGCTGACCGCCGAGTCCGTGATGACCCCGCGGATCGACGTCGCCTCCCTCCAGGGCGACGCCACCGCCTCCGACGTGATCAACCTGACCCGGGCCACCGGCCTGTCCCGCTTCCCGGTGTACACCCACAGCCTGGACGAGGTCACCGGCATCGTGACCCTCAAGGACGCCCTCGCCGTCCCGGCCGCCCGGCGCGGCCTGGTCCGGGTGAGCGAGCTCACCTCGCCGCCGCTGCTGGTGCCCGAGACCCTGCCCGCCGAGCGGCTGCTCGACCAGCTGCGCCGCCTCCAGCCGATGGCCATCGTGGTCGACGAGTACGGCGGCACCGCCGGTGTCGTCACCGTCGAGGACATCGTCGAGGAGATCGTCGGCGAGGTGCAGGACGAGCACGACCCCGCCGACCGCCCCGAGCTGCTCCCGCTGCCCCCGGTGGACGGCCTGCCGGCCTGGGAGGCCGAGGGCCGCGCCCGGATCGACCAACTGGAGGCGATCGGCCTGATCGCCCCGGACGGCCCGTACGAGACGCTGGCCGGCCTGGTCGCCGACCTGCTCGGCAAGCTGCCCGAGGTCGGCGAGCAGGCGGAGCTGCCGGGCTGGCGCTTCACCGTGACGGGTGTCGACCGGCACCGCACCAGCCAGGTCCGGGTCGAGCGCACCAGCGCGCCGGCCTCGTTCGGAGACGACCAGGAGAACGCCCGATGACCGCGCTCCAACTGGCCGTCGCCGTCCTGCTCCTGCTCGGGAACGCCTTCTTCGTCGGCGCCGAGTTCGCCGTCGTCTCGGTGCGCCGCAGCCAGATCGAACCGCTCGCCGAGGCCGGCCACAAGCGAGCCCGCACCGTGCTGCACGCGCTGTCCAACGTGTCCGCGATGCTGGCCGCCGCCCAGCTCGGCATCACCGTCTGCTCGCTGGGCCTCGGCGCCCTGGCCGAGCCGACCATCGCCAGTCTGCTGGAGGGCCCGTTCCACGTGATCGGCGTCCCGTCCGGTCTGATGCACCCGCTCTCGTACGGCATCTCGTTGGCCGTCGTGGTCTTCCTGCACATGGTGATGGGCGAGATGGTCCCCAAGAACATGGCCATGGCGGGCCCGGAGAAGGCCGCGCTCTGGCTCGGCCCGCCGCTGGACCGGCTGGCCCGCTGGCTGGCCCCGGTGATCAGCCTGCTGAACGCCATCGCCAACGGTGTGCTGCGGCTGTTCCGGGTCGAGCCCAAGGACGAGGTCGAGTCGGTGTTCACCACCGAGCAGCTGATGTACCTGCTGGTCGACTCCCGGGACGCCGGCCTGCTCGACGAGGGCCGTCAGGAGCGTCTGGAGGACGCCCTGGAGCTGGGCCACCGCCCGGTCACCGAGGTGCTGCTCAAGCCCGAGCAACTCGTCACCGTGGACACCAAGGTGACCGCCGCGGAGGTCGAGGAACTCGCCCTGCGCACCGGCTTCTCGCGCTTCCCGGTCACCGACGGCGACCCGGCCGGCCACGGCTACCTGGGCTACCTGCACCTCAAGGACATCCTCGACGTGGAGGACCCGTCCGCGCCCGTCCCGGCCCGGCTGTGGCGTCCGATCACGGTGCTGCGCGGCAGCCTCCCGCTGGACGACGCGCTCGGCGCGATGCGCCGGGCGACCTGCCACCTGGCCGCCGTGCTGGACCAGGACGGCCGCACGCTCGGTGTGGTCATGCTGGAGGACGTGCTGGAGGAGCTGGTCGGCGAGATGCACGACCCGGACCACCGCTCCGCCGCCTGAGGTTCCCCCTTTCGCTGACGGCGTGTCCGCCGCGGGCGATTCTGCTCTCAGCGTTCAGCCGTTCCCATGCCGACCACCCTGGGCGCAGGGTGGTCGGCATGAGGCTTCTCCTGCTGGGTGGAACGAATTTCGTCGGACGGGTCGTCGCCGAGGATGCGCTGGTCAGGGGATGGGAGGTGACGGCCCTCAACCGGGGTACGCAGCCCGCGCCCGCGGGCGTGACCGCACTGCTGGGCGACCGCACCGCCGAGGGCGGGCTCGCGGCGCTGGCCACGGGGGAGTGGGACGCGGTGGTGGACACCTGGTCCGGAGCCCCGACGGCGGTGCGCGACAGCGCCCGGCTGCTGGCCGGCCGGGTCGGCCACTACGCGTACGTCTCCAGCCGGTCGGTGTACGACTACCCGCTGGCGCGCGGGGCGGACGAGTCGGCGAAGGTGGTCGAGTCGTCCCCGGACGCGGAGGGCGAGGTGCCCTACGCCGAGGCCAAGCGCGGGGCCGAACTGGCCCTGGAGGCGGAGTTCGGCGGGCGCGCCCTGCTCGCCCGGGCCGGGCTGATTCTCGGCCCGCACGAGAACATCGGCCGGCTGCCCTGGTGGCTGAACCGGATCGCCCGGGGCGGCCCGGTGCTCGCCCCCGGCCCGTACGACCTGCCGCTGCAGTACATCGACGTCCGCGACCTCGCGGGCTGGCTCCTGGAGGCATCGGTGGCCCGGCTCGGCGGCGCGTGCAACGTGGTCAGCCCGGCGGGCCACACCACGACGGGCGAGCTGCTGGAGGCCTGCGTGCGGGTCACCGGCTCGGACGCGGACCTGCGCTGGACCGACCCCGAGCGCATCCTGGCGGCCGGCGTCGAGCCCTGGACGGAGCTGCCGATCTGGCTGGCGCCCGGCGAGCTGAACGACTTCCTGCACGGCGCGTCCGTGGACCGGGCGGTCGCCGCCGGGCTGCGCTGCCGGCCGGTGGGCGAGACGGTCGAGGACACCTGGGCCTGGCTGCGGTCGATCGGCGGCGTCGCCCCGCAGCGCGCCGACCGGCCGAAGGTCGGACTCGACCCCGAGCGCGAGGCCGAGCTGCTCCGGGGCTGATCCCGGCGCGATCCCGGGGAGCTGGTCTCAGCCGCGGCCGTCGATCAGCTCCCCGTAGGCCTGGACGAGGTCGGGCAGGCGCAGGGTCGCCAGGTCCTCCCGGCCCGGCGGCTCGCGCAGCAGTGAGAGCCGCAGGTCCCGGTAGGCGCAGGACTTCTCGTACAGGGTGCGGATGAACCGGCCGTTCCCGAGTTCGTCGATCCAGCCCTCGCGGACCACGTGGGCGCAGATGCTGGCCAGTTCCTCGGCCGCGTCCTCGTCCCAGCCGTCGCCGTCCCGGCCGGCCAGCGCGGCGCCGATCGCGGTCAGCTCGTTCGGGCGGTAGCTGGGGAAGTCGACCCGGGTGGTGAAGCGGGAGTTGAGGCCGGGGTTGGTGGCGAGCAGCCGGTTCATGCCCTCGGGGTAGCCGGCCAGGATCACCACCAGGCGGTCGCGGTTGTCCTCGGCGCGTTTCAGCAGCACCTGTAGGGCCTCGTCGCCGTAGGCGTCGCCCTTGGTGTAGCCGGAGTTGGAGAGGCTGTACGCCTCGTCGATGAACAGCACGCCGTCCAGCGCCGAATCGATCAGCTCGTTCGCCTTGACCGCGGTCTGGCCGAGGAACTCGCCGACCAGGTCGGCCCGTTGGGCCTCCACCAGGTGGTCGCCGGAGAGCAGCCCGAGGGCGTGGAAGACCCGGCCGAGGATCCGGGCCACGGTGGTCTTGCCGGTGCCGGAGGGGCCGGAGAAGACGAAGTGGCGCTTGGGCGGCTGGACCGGCAGGCCCTGCGCGGCCCGGAGTCTGGACATCCGCAGCTGCGCCGACAGCGCCCGCACCTGGCGCTTGACCGGCTCCAGGCCCACCATCAGCGAGAGCTCCGCCAGCGCCGCGTCCAACTCGCGCTCGTCGTCGACTGGTTGGGTGGCGGGCAGTGGAGCGGTGCGGGGCTGGCCCTCGGTGCGGACCGGCATCGGCAGCGGGGTGGCGGAGCCGCCCGGCGAACCCGACCGCTCGCCGGCCGCCTGCGGCGCGGGGTCCGCCGTGGAGGCGTCGCCCGGGCCGGGCCCCGTGAGGAACCCGACGCCCTCGACGAATCCGACCCCGCCGGTGTACCCGGCGCCCTCGGTGAACCCGGGGGCCGCGTCGCCGAAGCCCCCCGCCGTGGCGTACCCGGCCCCGTCCTGGGAGTCCGTCTCGTCCGTCTCGTCCGGCGCGGTGTCCTCGTACCCGGCCGACCGCCCGCCCGCCGGCAGGCCGCCGTCCAGCAGGGCGTCCGGCAGGTCGTCCGCCAACCCGTCCTCCGCCGCGATCGCGGCCAGCCGCGCGGCGGTGTCCATGAACACCGGATCGGCCCGGTGCACCGCCCGGTAGAGCGGCAGCGCGGCCGCACTGCGCCCGGCCCCCTCGTACGCCCGGGCCAGCCAGTACCGCAGCTCCTTGCGCTGGGGCTGCTCGGAGCGGCAGCGGGCCAGCGAGGCGGCCAGCGGCGCCTGCGCCTGGGCGCACATGTCCAGCCGGACCCGTGCCATGCCGGCGAACAGCCCGGCCTCGATGCCGAGCAGTGGGTCGTCCAGCAGCCGGTCGGTGTCCCGGATCAACTGCTCCCAGTCCTTGAGCAGATAGGACCGGCAGGCGTACAGGAACTGGGCGGACGGGTCCTCGCTGGGCGCCGGGCACTGTTCCAGCGCCCGGTCCAGCTCGGCCAGGTGGCGGCCGTCCAGCCAGTGCGAGGCGTGCGCCAGAGCCAGGTCGCGGGCGTCCTCCAGGACGGGCTGCACCCACCAGCCCAGCCAGTACCAGGAACTGAGCGGGCGGCGGTGGCGCCGCCGCTGCTCGCCGAACCGCTTCTGGTTGCGGTACATGGCCAGCAGCGCCGCCGAGGTGTCGCTGCGCAGCGCGTGCAGGCCGAGCCAGGCGTCGGCCATGCCCGGGTCCAGCCGGACGGCCGCGCGGAACTCCTCCTCGGCACGGGCGTACGCGCCCGCCGTGTACGCGTCCATGGCACGCAGCCACGCGCGTTCGGCGAGCCGGTCCGGGCCGCCCGCGTTGCTGTCCGAACTGTCCACCGTCGTCACTCACGCCCCCCGCGGCTTGGCCCGGGGCTCGGTGGCAGGTCGCCTGCGTGCAGCCGGGCCGGTGGTCGAAAGCCCCCGGGCGCATCTGCGCCTGCGAGGAATCGTACCGGCGTGGCGCTGATCCGGAAGGGCGCCCACGGAGTCAAATGCGATCGTGTGAGCGGTCGTTGAGCGGGTGGGGGCCTGGACCGGGGGTGGGGGAGCGCGATTCGGAAAGGACCGGACGGCGCCCCCGGCTCACGGGGGAACAAGCCGGGGACGCCGGGTCCGAGGCGGCCGGAACATCCCGTTCCGGCGGCTGAGGAGAACCTAAATCCTGGCGACAGCGCAGGTCAAGGGCTTGTTGAAGGTTCACCCACGGTGCCCGGCGTGATTCGTCCGGTCACCCCGTCGACCCGCGTCCCGGCGAACGGACGGCTCGGATCCGCGGCGAAATGCGCCGATTCGGCCCGGGCCCAGCCGGCCCAGAACTCGGCCAGATCCGGCCCGTCCCGCTGCTCGCCGCGCCGCCGGGCCGAGGCGGCGTCCAACTCCAGCCAGATCACCCGGGCCAGCCACGGCCGCACCGCCCGCCGTCCGGCGCCGACGCCCTCCACCAGCACCACCGGGGCGACCGGCACCGCGGCCGTGCCCGCGAAGCGGCGCAGCGTCCAGTCGTACACCCGGTACGCGCCGTCCCGGCCGGCCGCCAGCGGCTCCAGCACCTGTTCGCGCAGCCGCCCGGTCCAGCCGAAGGGCTCGGCGTGGGTGGCCAGGTCGTCGAGGTGGACCACCGGCGCCCCGCCGAGCGCCGCCGCCAGCCGCCCGGCGAAGGTCGTCTTGCCCGAGCCCGCGTGCCCGTCCACCGCGACCAGCCGCACCGGCCCGCAGGAGGGCGGCAGTGCGCGCAGCTCCGCCGCGAGCGAGGCCACCGCGTCGCCGGGAACGGGTGGAAGGGCGGGGAAGAGGGGTCGGGAAGCAGCCACAACGGCAACCCTACGGTGCCGTAGCCCACCAGTCCGTCCAGTTACTCCTGGGTGATCGTGACGGCGGCGCGGGTTTCCGGCATACTCGCATCGCCATGCCTGTGAACGGCCGTTCACCGTAATCCGGTGCCGGTCGGGCCGACCTGCCACACCCGCGCCGGACCAGCCACACCACGCTCCGGTGCCCGATCGAGGAGGCGACCGCCGCCATGACCCCGTCCCCAGTGAAAGCCGTGGAGCGCCAGCTGCCCAGCGAGGAGGCCCACGAGCTGCTGAGCCTCACCCGGGACCTGGTCCAGCGCGAGCTGCAGCCCCGCGCGGCCGAGGACGAGGCCGCCGGCCGCTTCCCGCGGGAGGTCTTCCGCACCCTCGGCGAGGCCGGCCTGCTCTCCCTCCCCTACGACGAGAAGTACGGCGGCGGCGGGCAGCCCTACGAGGTGTACCTGCAGGTGCTGGAGGAGCTGGCGTCCGGCTGGCTGGCCGTCGGCCTCGGGGTGAGCGTGCACACCCTCTCCTGCCACGCGCTGGCCGGCTTCGGCACCGAGGAGCAGCGCGGCCGGTGGCTGCCCGGAATGCTCTCCGGCGAGCAGCTCGGCGCCTACTGCCTCTCCGAACCGCAGTCCGGTTCGGACGCGGCCGCGCTGCGCACCCGCGCCGACCTCGACGGCGACGCGTACGTGGTGAACGGCACCAAGGCGTGGATCACCCACGGCGGCCGGGCGGACTTCTACAGCGCCCTGGTGCGCACCGGCGGCGAGGGCTCCAAGGGCATCAGCTGCCTGCTCGTCCCGGGCGACGCACAGGGCCTGTCGGCCGCCCCGCCGGAGCACAAGATGGGCATGCGCTCCTCGCCGACCGCGCAACTGCACTTCGACGGCGCCCGGGTCTCCCGCGACCGGCTGATCGGCGAGGAGGGCCAGGGCTTCCAGATCGCGCTCGCCGCACTGGACTCCGGCCGCCTCGGCATCGCCGCCTGCGCGGTCGGCGTCGCCCAGGCCGCGCTCGACCTCGCGGTCGACTACGCGCGCACCCGCCGTCAGTTCGGCCGCCCGATCGCCGAGTTCCAGGGCCTGTCCTTCATGCTCGCCGACATGGCCACCCAGATCGAGGCCGGGCGGGCGCTCTACCTGTCCGCCGCCCGGCTGCGGGACGCGGGCCTGCCGTTCTCCAAGGAGGCGGCGATGGCCAAGCTGTTCTGCACCGACGCCGTGATGCGGGTGACCACCGACGCGGTCCAGGTGCTCGGCGGCTACGGCTACACGCAGGACTTCCCGGCCGAGCGCTACATGCGCGAGGCGAAGGTGCTGCAGATCGTCGAGGGCACCAACCAGATCCAGCGCCTGGTGATCGGCCGTCACCTCACCAAGGGCTGAGCCCCCCACAAACGGCCTCCGGCCGTCACTCCAGGGTGCGGAGTGACGGCCGGAGGCGTCTTCGATCCTGCGTCAACCCGCCTGCGCGGGCGGGCGGATCAGCAACCCGCCCGCGCGGGCCGACGGATCAGCGCCGGACGAGGCGGCGGCGCTGCTCGGGGATGGCCGAGATGACCGGGACGGCCGGGGCGACGACGGCGGTCCGCGTCGGCCGGTGCGCCACCGCGTGCGAGAACGGCTGGGTGCGCCAGTCGAGTTCGGTGGGGAGCCTGAACAGCGCGTCGAGTCCGGCGGGTTGGGCGTCCTCCGGGGTCTCCACCTCGGCGAGGTCGTCGGTCGGCGTGCCCGAACCCGGGCACAGCGCGGGGGTGAAGGGGTTCCAGGCGGTCGGCAGCAGCGCGTGCTGCGGCAGCCGCTCCTCGTCGGCCACCAGGGCGATCGGGCGGCGGCACTCGGGGCAGTGCACCCGGAAGATGTCCCAGGTCTCGGCCTCGCCCGGGTCGATGCCCGGGACGTGGCCGTGATCGACCGCGAGGTCGTCGCGGCCGGTCGTATCGTCGGTCTCGTCGGCGCCCAGGGCACGCTGGTCAGTCGGCATGAGGATCCCCCTCGGATCGGGCCCGGCGTGGTCGCCCGGGGCCACAACCAGCACTTCCCTTCGATTCGGGCTCATAACCCTGCGGTCCGGTGCACCGTGATGCACCGGGTGTGTCCTTGGCCACATCCACTGCCACATTCGCCTGGCATTTGCCCGCGTGACACCTGCGGGCACCCGATGTGACACCGCGTGCGCCCCCCGTGCCCCCGACCGGGTAGGTTTGCGCACTGTGGAGGATCTCGACCAACGCATCGTCCAGCTGCTCCTAGAGGACGGCCGGATGAGCTACACGGACCTGGGCAAGGCCACCGGCCTGTCCACCTCGGCGGTGCACCAGCGGGTGCGCCGCCTCGAACAGCGCGGGGTGATCCGCGGCTACACCGCGATCATCGACCCCGACGCCGTCGACCTGGCACTCACCGCGTTCATCTCGGTCAAGCCCTTCGACCCCAGCGCCCCGGACGACACCCCCGAACGGCTGGCCGGCCTGCCCGAGATCGAGGCCTGCCACAGCGTCGCCGGCGACGAGAACTACATCCTCAAGGTGCGCGTCGGCGCCCCCGGCGACCTGGAGGACTTGCTCGCCCGCATCCGCAGCGCCGCCGGCGTCTCCACCCGCACCACCGTCGTCCTCTCCACCCCCTACGAGGCGCGACCCCCGAGGCTCTGAGGACGAACCCCGCAGGTGCAGACTTAGCGGCATGACCGAACGCACTTCCCGGACCGTCCTGCTGCGCGGCGGCGCCGTCTACAGCCCCGCCGACCCCTTCGCCACCGCGATGCTCGTCGAGGGCGAGCACATCGCCTGGGTCGGCAGCGACGGCGCCGCCGAGGCGTACGCCGCCACCGCCGACGAGATCGTCGACCTGGACGGCGCCCTGGTCACCCCCGCCTTCGTCGACGCCCACGTGCACGCCACCGCCACCGGCCTGGCGCTCACCGGCCTCGACCTCACCGGCAGCCCCTCGCTGGCCGACGCCCTCGCCGCCGTCACCGCCTTCGTCGACGCCCGGCCCGAGCCCGGCGGGGTGCTCATCGGCCACGGCTGGGACGAGACCGGCTGGCCCGAGGGCCGCCCGCCCACGCTCGCCGAACTCGACGCCGCCGCCCGCGGCGCCGCGCTCTACCTCTCCCGCACCGACGTGCACTCCGCGCTCGCCACCACCGCGCTGCGCACCCTCGCCCCCGGCCTGGCCGAGAGCCCCGGCCACACCGCGGACGGCCCGCTCACCAAGGACGCCCACCACGCCGTCCGGCGGACCGCGCTCGCCCACCTCACCCCCGAGCAGCGCGGCCGCGCCCAGCGCGCCACCCTCGCCCGCGCCGCCGAACTCGGCATCGGCGCGCTGCACGAGTGCGCCGGCCCGGAGATCTCCTCCGAGGCCGACCTGGCCGCCCTGCTGGCCCTCGCGGCCGAGGGTGAAGGCCCCGAGGTCTTCGGCTACTGGGGTGAGTTGGGCGGCGTCGAGACGGCCCGCCGACTCGGCGCGGTGGGCGCCGGCGGCGACCTCTTCGCGGATGGCGCGCTGGGCTCGCACACCGCCTGCCTGCACACCCCCTACGCCGACGCCGAGCACACCGGCACCGCCTACCTGACCGCCGAGCAGGTCGCCGACCACGTCGCCGCCTGCACCGAGGCCGGGCTCCAGGCCGGCTTCCACGCCATCGGCGACGCGGCCGTGGCCGCCGTCCTGGACGGCGTCCGGGCGGCCGGGGAGCGGGTCGGCGCCGGGCGGGTCAAGGCGCTGCGCCACCGCGTCGAGCACGCCGAGGCGCTGGACGACGAGTCCGTCGCCGTCTTCGCCGAGCTCGGCCTCACCGCCTCCGTCCAGCCCGCCTTCGACGCCGCCTGGGGCGGCCCGGACGGCATGTACGTCCAGCGCCTCGGCGCCGAGCGGGCCGCCGCGCTCAACCCCTTCGCCGCCCTGCTGCGGGCCGGTGTGCCGCTGGCCTTCGGCTCGGACGCCCCGGTCACCCCGCTCGACCCCTGGGGCACCGTCCGCGCGGCCGCCTTCCACCAGACCCTGGACCACCGGATCTCCGTCCGCGCGGCCTTCACCGCGCACACCCGCGGCGGCTGGCGCGCGATCGGCCGCGACCAGGACGGCGTGCTCGTGCCCGGCGCCGTCGCCAGCTACGCGATCTGGGCCGCCGACGAACTGGTCGTCCAGGCCCCGGACTCCCGGGTGGCGGGCTGGTCCACCGACCCGCGCTCCGGCACCCCGGGCCTGCCCGACCTCACCCCCGGCCACCCGCTGCCGGCCTGCCTGCGCACCGTCGTCCGCGGCCGCACCGTCCACCGGGCCGCCGAGTAGAGCCGAGCAGACCCGCGTGAACCCGGCGGAAGCGGCGGCCCGGCGGCCGTGGGTCGACCCCCGGGACGACCGCCCCGCTGGTCCCCGCCGGCTTCACCGTCCCCCGCGAGCTGCCCGCCCGGACTTCCGCCCGGAGCCCCTGGGCGGGCAGCACCACGCCGCCGACCCCGCCGCCCGGTCGGGGGCGTGTGCGGCAAGGCCCGCCGGGCCGTGAGCCGCTGACCCTGTTACCACCCTGACCTCACGCTTCCCTGACCTTCCGGGGTACCTTCTTCGGACAGCGTCCGAACAGCAAGATCCAGGAAGATGGTGCGCCGGTGGCCATGCCCGTCACCCAGGAGCGGCCCGGGGCCGCACCCGAGCCGGCGGAGTCGGCGCCCAGGCCCGGCCGGGCCGCCCGCGCCGTCGCCAAGGTCCGGGCGGGCCTTCCCCGCACCGGCCTCGCGGCCCTGGCGGGTCTGCTGCTCGCACTCGCCTTCCCGCCCTTCGACCTGTGGCCGCTGTCGCTGCTCGGCGTCGCCGCGCTGTCCCTGCTCACCCGGGGCCGCACCGTCCGGCAGGCGGCCTGGACGGGCTTCGCCTTCGGTCTGCCGTTCTTCCTGCTGCTGCTCAGCTGGCTGCGGGTGGTCGGCTGGGACGCGACGGTCGGCCTGTCGGTCGTGGAGGCACTGTTCCTGGCCGTCCTCGGCGGCGGTCTGGCCCTCACCTCCCGGCTGCCGGCCTGGCCGCTCTGGGCGGCCTGCCTGTGGATCACCCAGGAGTGGGCGCGCGACCGGCTGCCGTTCGGCGGCTTCCCGTGGGGGCGGCTGTCCTTCGCCAATACCGCGACCCCGTTCACGCCGCTGGCCGCGCTCGGCGGCGCACCGCTGGTGACCTTCGCGGTCGCCCTCTCGGGAGCCCTGCTCGCCGGCGCCGCGCTGCGCCTGCGCGGGCCGCGCAAGACGCCCCGGGCCGCCGCGCTGGCGGGGCTGGGCGCGGTGGCCGCGCTGCTGGCCGGGTACCTGGTGCCGGTGCCGACCGCGCCGGCCGAGACCGTGAAGGTCGCCATCGTCCAGGGCAACGTGCCCAACCCGGGCATGGACTTCCTGGGCCGCCCGATGATGGTCCTCAACAACCACGCGGTGGCGACCGAGCGGCTGGCCGCGGACATCGCCGCTGGCAAGGTCGAGCGCCCCGACATCGTGATCTGGCCGGAGAACTCCTCCGACCTGGACCCGTTCAGCGACCCGCTCGCCTACCAGCGCATCGACCAGGCCGTGAAGACGGTGGGCGTGCCCACCCTGGTCGGCACCCTGGTGGACGGCCCGGACGCGCAGCACGTCCAGAACGAGGGCATCGTCTGGGACCCGAAGACCGGCCCCGGCGCCTCCTACACCAAGCAGCACCCCGTCCCGTTCGGGGAGTACGTGCCGTTCCGCGCCCAGCTGATGAAGGTGATCACCCGGCTCCAGCGGGTCGCCCGGGACTTCTACCCCGGCGACCACAACGGCGTCATGCAGCTCGGCCCGGCCCGGATCGGCGACGTGATCTGCTTCGAGGTCGCCTACGACGAGATCGTCCGCGACACCGTGGACAGCGGCGCCCGCGTCCTGGTGGTCCAGACCAACAACGCGACCTATGCCAAGACCGGCCAGCCCGAGCAGCAGCTCGCGATGAGCCGGCTGCGCGCGGTCGAGCACGGCCGGGCCGTGCTGATCGCCGCCACCAGCGGCATCAGCGCGGTGATCGCCCCGGACGGCACGGTCCAGCAGCGTACCGAGGAGCTGACCGCGGCCGAGCTGTCGGCGGTCGTCCCGCTGCGCGACGGCACCACGGTCGCCGACCGGGTCGGCGCCGCGCCGGAGTGGACGCTGGCCCTCGCGGGCCTGCTGGCCTGCGGCGCGGGCGTGCTGGTCGGCCGCCGACGGAAGACCGGCGCCGGAACACCGGCCGCGGGGGAATCGTTGGACCAGGTGGTGCCGTAGCCGGCCCGGACCTCCCGTGCGGCGCGCAGAGCACTGCTTGGAGTGGATTCGTACCGTGACCCAGCAAGCTACCCCCGCCCGTCCGGCCCCGCGCGGCAAGCTCCGCCGGGTGCTGCCGCTGCTGATCACCGCCTGGCTGGTGCTGGAGATCTGGCTGCTGGTCCAAGTGGGCTCGTGGCTGGGTGGATTCGTCGTCGTGCTGCTGCTCATCGCGGGCGCGCTGATCGGCGGTTCGCTGATCAAGCGGGCCGGGCTGAAGGCGCTGTCCGCGGCGATCGAGCAGAGCAAGGACCCGAAGTCCGAGCAGCCCGAGACCGGCACCAGCCTGACGGTGCTGGCGGGCCTGCTGCTGATCGTCCCGGGCTTCCTGTCGGACCTGGTGGCGCTCACCCTGCTGTTCCCGCCCACCCGGGCGCTCTGGCGGGCCGGTGGCCGCCGGGTGGCCGACAAGGCGCTGCGCAGCACCGTCGCCGGGGCTGATCCGTTCGCGGACGCGATGCGGCTGCAGGAACAGCTGCGCATCCACCGCCCGGACGGCAAGGTGATCCAGGGCGAGGTGGTGGAGCCCGGTGATGGCCCGCGCGGTCCGCAGGGCCCGGACACCACCTACCGCCCGCCGATCTCGGGCTGACCGCCCCTCCCGGGAACGCGAGAGCCGGCCTCGCCTCGCCTTCCCGGGAGCGCGCGGGAACGCGAGGCGGGAACGCGAAAGGGACCCTGGTGACCAGGGTCCCTTTTCGCGTCCTCCCGCCGTGGCGGGAGCGAGGTCAGGCGCTCTTGCGGGTGTCCCGCGGGTGTACCGCGAGGTTCATTCCGCCGGAGCGGAGCACGGCCAGTCGCTCGGCCAGTACCTCCTCCAGTTCCTCACGGGTCCGGCGCTCCATCAGCATGTCCCAATGGGTACGCGTCGGCTTGACCTTCTTCTCTTCCGGCTCGTCGCCGTCGAGAAGTACCGCCTCCTGGCCACAGAAGCGGCATTCCCAGGCCTGGGGGATCTCCGCCTCGACCGAGAAAGGAACCTCGAATCGGTGTCCGTTCTGACATGCATACTCGACGGTCTGGCGGGGAGCCAGATCGATACCGCGGTCGGTCTCGTAGCTAGTGGCCCCGAGTCGCGTGCCGCGGAGAGCTCGCTCGCTCATGAATCGTGCCTCCCGGGCTTATGGCCCACAGGACTAGTGGTCGCTGTTCTTCGTCGTTCGGTCAACGCTCGGCTTCCGACGAAGATTCCCGTCCGGGGACATGCGTCGTCTGTCGTGCCGCCCCTGTTTGTACCCATCGGCGCCCGATTTGTCACATCTGGCCGTGGATATCACCCTAGGTGTCACCTATTTCACATCTGGTGATCGGTCGGCCTTTCCGGGACGAGCCTACCGGGGCGGGATTCGACGACCGCCGCCGCCCCCGCCCGACGTGGTCAGGAGATCGGGCGGGAACGGATCATCGGCTCGCCCTTGGCGAGGTCGACCGGGTGGGCCCGGGGGGCCGGATCGGCGGGCAGGACCACCGGCGGGCGCTCCGGCCGGGGCGGCAGGTCGGCGGCGGCCTCGGTGCGGGTGTCGCGGTGCGGCAGCAGGGCGATCACCGCGTCCCGCAGCTGGGCCGGGGCCTCCTCGTCCAGCGGGTCGACGGTGGCGGGCACCTGGAGCCGGACGGGGGTGCCGTTGCCGATCCGGGCGTAGCCGCGGCCGGCGGGGGCGTGCGCGGCGGGCACGATGTCCAGCGGCGCGCCGAGCACGGCGTGGCCCTCCTCGGGGCCGGCGGGGCCGAGTACGACCCGGGCCCGGGTGGTGGAGCGCACGGTCGAGGTGATCCGGCCCCTGGCCTCGACGTCGTCGGCGATCACCACGGTGACGCGGGCGGCGCGGCCGTGCCGCAGTGGCAGCTCCAGCAGGTCCTGCGGGTCCGGGCGGCCCTCGGCGTGGGCGAGCTCGCTCAGCTCGGTCGGGTGGTCCAGGAGCAGCCAGAGCGGGCGGGTGGCGTCCTCGGGGGGCGCGGTGCCGGCGTGCCGGGCGGCGTTCAGCGCGGCGAGCCGGCGCTCGGTCTCCTGCGCGGCCCACTCCAGCGCGGCCAGCGCGCCGTGCAGGCTGGTCTCCACGGTGTGCACGCCGGGCCGGTTGACCAGGCAGGCGTGCTCCCCGGTGCCCGCGCCGTCGACCACCACCAGGTCCCCGTACGGGAGCGCCTGGAGCGCGATCGAGCGGATCAGGCTGGAGGTGCCGTAGCCGGTGACGCCGAGCGCCAGCAGGTGCGGCTCGGCCGAGCGGGGGCCGGTGCGCCAGACGACCGGCGGCTGCTGGGCGATCGCGCCGCCCTGGGTGACCGGGATGGTCCGGGCGGTGCCGTCCTCGTCGGTGAAGCCGAGCACGATCTCGCCGGGGGCGGCCACGAAGCGCTGGGCGACGATGTCGGCGGGCAGCGGGGTGAGCGCGGCGATCCGCAGCCGGTTGGACTCCTCGTCCCAGTCGAAGCGGTACTCCCGGGCCCGGCCGGCCTTGCCCTGGACGACCTGCTCGATCCGGGCCCGCGCGGTCGGCTCGGTGTCGGTGAAGTACGCCGGGTAGCCGAGTTCCAGCCGGGAGAGCCGGCCCTCGTCGTCGAACTCCCAGGAGTCGAAGGCGTTCTTGTAGTGGCCCTCGTAGTGGTACAGCGGGTTGGCGTCCTCGGGGCCGCACAGGTACGGCGTGAGCGCCGCGTAGAGCGCGCCGAGCTTGATGTCGGCGACGTCCGGGGCGGGCGGGGCGGGTGCGGGCTTGGGGGCCCGGCCGGCCCAGGCGGAGCTGGCCATCAGGGCGATCAGGGCGAACAGCAGGCCGTGCGGCAGCAGGTAGACGCCGACCAGCATCGCGGCGGAGAGGAACAGCGTCGGGCCGCGGCGCTCCTTCGGGGTGGCGTTCCAGCGGTCCTTGGCCCAGCCCGCGTGGTGGCGCAGTCCGCGGCCGATCACGGAGAGCGGGGCGAACATGTCGGAGGCGTGGTCCCCGGCGGTTCGGGCGATCTCGCGGCCCTTGCTGAGATGGCGTTGGAGCGGCATTCCTTGACTCCCCGGGCGAGTGGGACGGGTCGGGTGGCGGGGGCGGAGCCGGTACGACGGGACCCGGGGCGGTGGGATCCGCGCCCGGGCCCGTGCGGGGGAGTGGCAGCGCCTGGAACGTGGACCGCTAGAACTTGAGGCCGCCGAGCAGGCTCGCCAGGCTGGCGCCGCCGGCGGTGATGCTCGGGGCGATCGAGGAACCGGCGACGTAGAAGCCGAAGAGGGCGCAGACGACGGCGTGGGAGACCTTCAGCCCGTCCCTGCGGAAGAACAGAAAGGCGATGGTGCCGAACAGGACGATGCCGGAAATCGAGAGGATCACGTTCTGCTCCTCGGGGAGGGGGACGGGGACCGTGTTACGGAAAGTGCGCTAATCGTGACAAAAAGTAATAGATGATGGAACGGTGCAAATGGGTGGTTTCCCGTTCAACGTCGCCCTGGAGTTCGGGCGAAGGCGGGCGGACCGGCCGGGGTGGGGCCGTGTCCCGCGCAGTTCCAGTGCGGCGAGGCATTCCCGCCGGGTGGGCGGGAGGTTTCCGGGGGGTCGGGGAAGTTCGCCCGGATGGCCGCCGTTCAAGGGCTGCCATCCGCCATCCGGACGCGCGCTGGCCCGGCCCGGCACCCGGCCGCTACGGTGCGGTACGCGCGGCTCCTCCAGCCGCACTCCGCCAGCGACACTCCTCCACCGTGGCTCTGCCGCCTGCGGAACCCGTAGAACCCGCAGAACCCGTAGGACCCGCAGAGCCCGCAGACCGGAAAGGCCGCCCGCCATGACCGACGCCGCCAGCCAGCAGCCCGCCGACGCCCCCGGCGCCCCCGACGCCGAGGTGATCGCCCTGGCCGGAAAGCTCTTCGACGCCGCCCGGGCCGGCGAGACCGACACCCTGGCCGCCTACGTGGACGCCGGCGCGCCCGCCGACCTCACCAACGACCGCGGCGACACCCTGCTCATGCTCGCCGCCTACCACGGCCACGCCGCCACCGTCGAAGCCCTGCTGGCGCGAGGCGCCGACCCGAACCGCGCCAACGACCGCGGCCAGACCCCGCTCGCCGGCGCCGTCTTCAAGGGCGCCGAGGACGTGCTGACCGTCCTGCTGGACGGCGGCGCCGACCCCGCCGCCGGCACCCCGAACGCCGTCGACACCGCACGGATGTTCGGCAAGAACGAGCTGGTCGCCCGTTTCGAGGCCCGCTGATCCAGGTCGTAGGCTCTTCCCTCATGAAGAGCACCACCATGGAGGCCGGAACCGTCGAGTTCCGCGTCACCGGCTACGCCCACCCCGACGCCCAGGCCCTGTCGGCGGAGGTGCAGCAGGAGTACGTCCGCCGCTACGGCGACCCCGACGAGACCGTGCTGCACCTCGATGACTTCGACTCGCCGGCCGGTCTGTTCCTGGTCGCCTACCTCGACGGCCGACCGGTCGCCTGCGGGGGCTGGCGGGCCAAGCAGGCCGGGCCGGACGGGCTGCGTGACGGCGACGTCGAGCTGAAGCGGATGTTCGTGGTCCCCGCCGCCCGCGGCCGTGGCCTGGCCCGGGCGGTGCTGCGCCGCCTGGAGCAGACCGCCGCCGAGGCCGGACGCACCCGCGTCATCCTGGAGACCGGCACCGAGCAGCCCGAGGCCGTGGCGCTGTACGGGTCCGAGGGGTACGCGGCGATCCGGAAGTTCGGCATCTACCGCGACCACCCGCAGAGCATCTGCCTCGGCAAGGAACTTCCCGCGGCGGCCTGACCGGCCCGCCCGCCGGGTAGGCTCACGACACCTCTGAGGGGGGACGATGAGCCAGCAACCGCCAGGAGCCGACCGGCTCCCCGCCCTGGCCGCGCCCGGTGGGGAGCTGGACCGGCTGGTCCGGGGCGGCGTGCGCACCGTCGGGGCCGGCGCCGTCTGGGCCGTCGGCGAGGCCTGGGGGACGCTCGGCGGCGGCGCGCACGGCGTGCTCGGGCAGGGCCCGTACGCCCGGCTCGCCCCCGGGCCGGACACCCGGTACGACCTCGCCAGCCTCACCAAGATCATCGCCCTCTGGCCCTGCGCCGGAGTGCTCCGGCAGGCCGGGCGGCTCCCGCTCGACGCACCGCTCGGCCACTGGTGGCCGCCCGCCTCCGGGCACCCCGCCGGTGCGGTGACGGTCCGTCAACTCCTCGCACACACCGCCGGAATGCTCCCTCGCACCGGATTCGAGCAGCTCTACGGGCCCGACCTCGCGGCGATCCGGGCCGGGGTGATCGCCGCCCCGCTGCACCGCGCCCCCGGTGCGGCCGTCGAGTACACCGACCGCGCCGCCGTCCTGCTCGGCTACCTCGTCGAGGACCTCGGCGGCGCGCCGCTGGACGAGCTCGCCACCCGCTGGATCTGGCGGCCGCTCGCCATGGCCGACACCCGGTACGGGCCGCTCGGCCCCGCCGACACCGCCCGCACCGCGCCCACCGAGTACGACCCGCGGGCCGGGATCCACCTGTGCGGCGTCGTCCACGACCCCTCGGCCCGGCTGCTCGGCGGCGTCTCCGGCAACGCCGGGGCCTTCTCCACCGCCCGCGACCTCGCCCGCTTCCTCACCGCGCTGCTCGCCCCGCCGCCCCAACTGCCTTGGGGCGAGGCCTGGATCGCCGAGTCGCTGCGCGAACAGACCGGCGGCCTCGCCCCCGCCCGCGGCCTGTCCTGGCTGTACGCCCCCGGCACCGACCCCGCCGAGGGCGTCTTCGTCCACTACGGCTTCACCGGCACCGGCATCTGGATCTCCCGGCGGCTCGGCCGCTGGGCGCTGCTGCTCACCAACAAGGTCCACTACGACCGCGGCATCCAGCCGCTCACCGACCTGCGCAACGCCTACCGGCGGGCGGTCTTCGGTTAGGGGCTCTCTTCCGGATCGCGCCGGGCGCGCGGCGTGATCCGAAAGAGAGCCCCTGGGTCCGTTCCTGCGTCGAGTACCCGATCGGGTGGATTAGGGCACGAACCGCCGGATCCGGCACGGGGGTTGCGGCAGAGTGGCCACCGGGACGGGGCACCGGCGGAGGAGGCGCGATGACGGACACCTGGCTCTCGGAACAGGACTGGCTGGCCGGACTGCTGCGCGCCTACGTCGGCTGCAGCGTGCTGCTCACCGGCGAAGGCGGCGACGTCCTGCTGCTGAAGGCCAGTTACCGCGCCCAGTGGCAGTTCCCCGGCGGTGGGATGGACCCGGGCGAGGGCCCCGCCGAATGCGCCGCCCGCGAACTGCGCGAGGAGACCGGGCTGGTGGTCGGCGAGCTGCGGCTGCTCGTCGTCGAGTGGCGCGATCCGATCCCCGGCCAGGGCGAACACGCCCACCCCGCCGTGCAGTTCATGTTCGACGGCGGAACGGTCCCGGCCGGCGCGACCATCCGGGTGCAGGCCGAGGAGATCGCCGAGTGCGGGTACTTCACCCCCGCCCGGGCGGCCGCACTGCTGCACCCCTGCGCGGCGCGCCGGCTCACCCGGGCCCTGGCGGCCCGGCGCACCGGCGCCACCGCGCTGCTGCACTCCACGGGATACGTAGGCTGACGATCCGTCAAATATGCCAGTCCGTCAGACCCGTCAGGCCAGCGTGCTCCAGTAGTACCAGAACCGATTGAGGATCAGCAGCGCGATCACCGCCGCCCACAGCACCGGCACCGCCCAGTGGTAGCGCGCCGCCTCCCGCACGACCGGCCGCAGCCGCGGGCCCACCGGGATCACCCCCGTCCGGAGGTTGTGCAGCGTCGTGTACCAGAACAGCACCACCACCGTCGCCCACACCACCATGCAGTACGGGCACAGCGCGCCGATCCGGTACAGCGCCTCGTCGATCAGCCAGTGCACGAACACCACCCCCAGCAGGGTGCCCGCGTGCAGGCCCAGCCAGAACCAGCGCCGGTACGCGGCACCGGCCAGCAGCCCCGCCCCAACCGCCGCCAGCGCGCCGAAGGCGGCCAGCCCGAGCAGCGGGTTCGGGAAACCGAAGACCTCCGCCTGCTCGGTGCGCATCACCGAACCGCAGCTGATCACCGGATTGAGGTTGCAACTGGGGACGTAGGACGGGTTCTCCAGGATGCGGAGCTTGTCGAAGGTCAGGACGGCCGAGGCGGCCAGCCCGATCAGCCCGCCGAGGAACAGCAGCAGTGAGAACGTCCGGCCCGCGCCGACCGGCGCACGGCCGGGGGCGCCGGGGGCGGGAGGGGAGGGGTGCACAGAGGTAGCGGCGGACATGGCAGCACACTCCGGTGGCTGGGAGGAGCCGGCCCGGCCGGGGTTCGGCCGGGCCGGTGGTGCCGTGCTTACTTCAGGCCGGCGGCCTGCTTCACCTGGGCGGTGAACTGCTCCGGCGTCACCGTGGACTGGCCGCTGAACAGCGTGATCGGCTTGCCGTCCACCTTGACCGTCGGGGTGCCCGTCACCCCGCTGCCGTTGAACGCGTCCGCGACCTTCGCCGCCCACGGCGCGTACGTCTTGTCGGTGACGGCCTTCACGAAGGCGTCCGTCTTCAGCCCGGGCACCTGGCCGGCCAGGTCGAGGATGTGGTTGACGTTGCCGAAGTCGTCCTTCCGCTCGTCGGGCTGGTTGGCGTACAGCACGTCGTGGAACTGCTTGAACTTGTCCACGCCCTCGTTCAGCGCGGCCCCCGCGGCGGCCAGCGCGGTGCGCGAGCCCTTGCCGCCGAGGGCGTTGTCCAGGAACGCCGCCAGGTGGAACTCCACCTTGACCGAGCCGTCCTCGGTCAGCTTCTTGACCGCCTCGCCGTTCGCCGCCTCGAAGTGCTTGCAGACCGGGCAGCGGAAGTCCTCGTACACCTCCATGGTGTGCGGGGCGTCGGCCTTGCCGTAGGTGATCACCGTGCCGTCCGGGCCGGAGGCGTTCGCCGGGACGACCAGCTCCGTCGGCGCGGCCGCATCGGCGGCCGCCTTCGAGTCCTTCTTGCCGGACGCCGAGTTGATCGCGACCGCCGCTCCGCCCGCGAGGGCGAGCACCGCGACGGCGGACACCACCACGACGATCCGCTGACGGCGCTTCGAGGCCGCCTGCTCGATGCGCTGCGCCTCCTGGATCCGCTCACGGGCACTGATGCGCTTGGCCTGCTGCTTGCTGGGGGTCTGAGCCATGGAAGGTCAACTCCTGTACGCGGCGCGCGGATGCGCGCGGGAAACCGCACCGGGTGCGGCGGGATCGAGTGAACGCGGGAGTTGTGCGCGCTGCCTGCGGACGAACGTGCGCGGCGGCCCCAAAAGGCCTCGGGAAGGCCTCGGGCGGGTCAGCAGGCAGGCGCGAGAACCGGCGGACCACGCCGGGGAGCCGGGCTCAGCACCACGTCCTCGCGGCGCGGCCGCACGCGGTCCGACACCGGCAGCGGCACCCGCAGCACCGGCCGAACCGGAGCCGGGAGCAGCAGCAGGACCAGGGCGCGCAACGGGCGGGCCAGCGACTGGCGCAGCGCGCGCAGCGACCGGGCCAGGCCCGACAGGGCCGCGTCGCCCAGCCGCAGCCAGGCAGCGGCGGCCAGTGCGATCACCAGGTGCACCAGCAGGAGCAGCACCTGGGTCGCCGCCGGGGCCAGCGGCCCCACGTGGCCCAGCGGACCGGCCAGCAGCGACCCGTCCACCGAACCGCCGCCACACACCAGCAGGTTCACGCCGCGCGCGGGCACGTGCTCGGACAGGATCGGCCCACAGCCGGCCTGCCCCAGGTTGAACGTCGTGTTGAGCAGCAGCTCGACCGGCACCAGCACACCGGAGATGTGCAGCAGCCGCCGCTCCCCGCCGGCCAGCGCGGCCGCGACCAGGAAGACGACGGCGGTCGCGGTCGCCACCAGCGAGAGCGGCAGCGGGCGACCCGTGATGACCACCTGGCCCAGCGCGGACAGCGGCACGGCGAGCGCGGTGAACACCGCGGCCCGCAGGGCCCTGATCGCATGGGTGGAGGTCGTCACGTCCCGGAGTATGCCACGACGCTTACATCCGGCACGAGGGCGCGTACCCGGGGAGTGGAAGCGTTGTCCGCCGGAGGCCGTTCGTTCACCCGCCTGACGCGCGCTCAGCCGGGATCGCTTCGCTGTTCGTGCGGGTCGGCGTCCTGTGCGCCGCGCGGTCGTCCCGGGCCTGCTCGTCCCCGCCCGGGCCTGCTCGTCCCCATCGCGGTCCTGGTCGTCATGGGGCCCCGGGGCCCGTAGCCTGGAATGCGTTCCCGGTGACCCCGATGAGGGGGTGAGCGCTCATGGCGCGACCCGCCACCACGGTGGGGCAGGTGCTGCTGGACCGCCTCGGCGCCCAGGCGGCGGTGCTGGCCGGCCTCGACGACGCCGTCCGGGCGGACGAACCGGACGCGGTGCACCGGATGCGGGTCGCCTGCCGGCGGCTGCGCAGCGCCCTGCGGACCTTCCGGCGGCTGTTCGCCCCCGGGGCCACCGACCACCTGGTCGCCGAACTGCGCTGGCTCGCAGCCGCCCTCGGCCGCGCCCGGGACGGCGAGGTGCTCGCCGAGCGGCTGGCCGCCCAGGCCCGGGCACTGCCCGCCGTCTGCCGGCCGGAGCGGGTCGCGGCGGAGCTGGAGCGGTGGGGGCGGGCCGAGTACCGGCAGGCCTGGCCCGAGGTGCTCGCGGCCCTCGACAGCCCGCGCCGCCGCGCCCTCGCCGACGCCCTCGCCACCCTCCTCGCCGACCCCCCGCTGCGCCGCCGGGCCGGCCGTGACGCCGTCCCCGAGCTGGCCCGGATCGCCGAGCGCGAGCAGCACCGCACCGGCGAGCGCGTCCGGGCGGCCCTCGACGCCGGGGCCGGGCCCGCCGAGCAGCGCGACCGCGCCCTGCACGAGGCCCGCAAGGCCGCCAAACGCGCCCGCTACGCCGGCGAGACCGCCGCCCCGGCGGTCGGCGCGGCCGCCGAGCGGTACACGGACCGGATGAAGGCCGTCCAGGAACTGCTGGGCGAGCACCAGGACGCGGTGATCGCCGCCGACACCCTCGCCGGGCAGGCCGCCGACAGCGGCGAGCCCTTCGGCCTCGGGGCGCTCTACGCCCGCCAGCTCACCGCCGCCGAGACGGCCCGGGCCAGGCTGCCCCAGGTGTGGGACCGGGCGGCGGGGCGCAAGCTGCCGCGGTTCGGCTAGGGCGAACCTAGGTCGGCGCCGCGTGGGCCGGGGCCGCGTCGTGGGCGGCGACGAAGGCGTGGCGGGCGCGGCTGCCGGGTGGGGCGAGGCAGACGAAGACGTACCGGCCCTCCTCGGGCAGGGCGAGCACCGTGTAGTCCAGGACGTCGGTGTCCAGTGCCGGGTGGCGGATGTGGAGCCGGCCGGGGCCGGGCGGGCCGGCCCGGTGGCGATCCCACAGCGCGGCGAAGGCCGGGCTGTCCGAGGACATCCGGCGGACCAGGCGGGTGAGCCCGCGGTCCCCCGGGCGGTCCGCGTGGTGGGCGCGCAGCGAGGCGACGAGGTCCGCGCCGATCGAGCCGGTGGCCGCGAAGTTGCCCTGTGAGCGGTCCCCGTACGGGCAGCAGAACACCTGCCAGAGCAGGTTGCGCTCGTGGGGCGGGCGCCGTTCCGGCCAGGCCATCAGCAGGCCGGCCGGGCGGTTCCAGGCGAGGAGTTCGAAGGTCGGGCCGGTGACGAAGGCGGGCGCGGCGTCCAGGGTGTCCAGCAGCGCCAGGGTGGTGGCGGAGACGGCCGGCGGCTCGGGCGGTGCCCCGGCCGGTGCGCGGTGCCGGGCGGCCAGCCGGTGCAGGTAGGCGCGCTCCGCCCCGGCCAGTTGCAGGGCCTCGGCGATGCCGTCGAGGACCGGGCCGGTGGGCACCCGCTGGCGGCCCTGCTCCAGCCGGGCGTAGTAGTCGGCGGAGATGCCCGCACGGGCCGCCACCTCCTCGCGGCGCAGCCCGGGCGTCCGGCGGCGCCCGGCCGGGGGCAGGCCCGCCTCGGCGGGCGCGAGGCGGGCGCGGCGGGCGCGCAGGAACGCGCCCAGCGGGGTCTCGGGCATGCGGTCACGCTGCCACAGCCGGGCGGGGTTAGCCAGGACCTGGCCGTCCCTGGTCGGCCCGTCCCCGGTCGGCCGGTCCCTGGTCGGCCCGTCCCCGGGAAGGGCTGGCCGCTGGTGGTCCGGGCGGGGCTCCGGGAGGCTCGCCGCATGGGACTTCTCGACGACAAGGTCACGATCGTCACCGGCGCCGGGCGCGGCATCGGCGCGGCCGCCGCCCGGCTGTTCGCCCGGGAGGGCGCGCTGCTGGTGCTGGCCGCCCGCTCCGGCGCCGAGGTGGAGGCGCTGGCCGCCGAGCTGCGGGCCGGCGGGGCCCGGGCGGTGGCCGTCGTCGCCGACCTGACCGCCGCGGAGGGCGCCGAGCGGACGGTCGAGGCGGCGCTCACGACGTACGGCCGGCTGGACGCGGCCTTCGACAACGCGGGCTCCGGCCTGTCGCCGGCCCCGCTCGCCGAGCGCACCGAGGCCGAGTGGGACGACACCCACGCGCTCAACCTGCGCGGCAGCTGGCTCTGCCTGCGGGCCCAGCTGCGGGCGATGGCGGCGGGCGGTCGGGGCGGCGCCGTGGTGCTCAACTCCGGGGTGGGCGCGCTGGTCGGCGGCTTCGGGGACGGCGTCCAGCAGGCTGCCAAGCACGGCCTGACCGGCCTGGTGAAGGCGGCCACCGCCGACTACGCCCGACACGGCATCCGGGTCAACGCCGTCGCGCCCGGCGTGGTGCGGACGCCCTCGACGGAGCAGTTCTTCGCGTCCGGCCCGGAGTTCGACGCCCTGGTGGTCCGCTCGACCCCGCTGGGCCGGGCGGGCTCGGACACCGAGATCGCGGAGGCGGCGGCCTGGCTGCTGAGCGACCGGGCGTCGTACGTGGCCGGGGTGACCCTGCCGGTGGACGGCGGGATCACCGCGACCCGGCGGTTCGACTGAGTGCGGGCCCGGCCGGTTCGGGGAAGACCCGGTCGGTCGGGGCGGGCCCGGCGGCACCGTACGGGGGTCGGTGCCGCCGGGCCTACTCCGGCGCCGGTTCCAGCCCGGCCGACCGGGCGGCGGTGCGGAGCAGGGCGCGGAGCATGGGGGTGGTGAGGCGGCCGGTGTTGGTGTTGCGCGGGCTCACGTGGTAGCAGCCGTACAGCTGGAGGGCGGGGCCGCCGTCGGTGGCGGGAAGGACGGCCAGGGCGCCGTGACCGAAGGCGGGTCGGGGCCGGGGGACCTGCCAGCCGGCCTGCGCGAGGGCGGGCAGGAGGGCCTGCCAGGCGAAGCCGCCGAGGGCGACGACGGTTCGTACGGTGGGGCGCAGCAACTGGAGTTCGCGGGTGATCCAGGGGCGGCAGGTGTCGCGTTCGGCGGTGCTGGGCTTGTTGTCGGGCGGGGCGCAGCGGACCGGGTCGGTGATGCGGACGCCGTGCAGGCGCAGGCCGTCGCCGTACCGGACGGACTCGGGGCGGTTGGCGAGTCCGAGGTCGTGGAGCGCCGCGTAGAGCAGGTCGCCGGAGGGGTCGCCGGTGAAGATCCGGCCGGTGCGGTTGGCGCCGTGGGCGGCGGGGGCGAGGCCGACCAGGACGAGCGGGGCGTCGGGCGGGCCGAAGCCGGGGATCGGGCGGGCCCAGTAGTCCCAGTCCAGGTAGGCGCGGCGCTTGGTGCGGGCGGTCTCCTCGCGCCACTGGACCAGGCGAGGGCAGGCCCGGCAGTCGGTGACGACGCGGTCCAGTGCGGTGAGCGAGGTGGCGCGGGCGGCGGCCTCGGCGGGGTGGCGGGGGTGGCCGGGGTCGTCGGCGGCGGACTGCGGCATGGCCACGATCCTACGGTCCGTCTCTGGCCCCGCATCGGCCCTGCGCCGGCCTGCCCGGGCAGGCGTAGCGTGGAATCAGCTGCTCCGGCGGCCCCCGGCTGGGCCGGGTCGGCGACGGCCGGGGCTGGCTGGTGCGCGAGGAGGCCTCGCCGAGGCCGCAAGGAGGCCGCGATGATCGTCGATGCGGTGCTGGGTGCCATCGGGGGGCTGGTCGGGCTGGGGGCGATCTGGGCGGGCCTGAGCGTCCGGGTCGTCCAGCAGTTCCAGAAAGGAGTGGTGTTCCGCTTCGGCCGGGTGCGCAGGGAGGTGCGCGAGCCCGGGCTGGTGGCGCTGCTGCCGATCGCGGACAAGTTGCGCAAGGTGAACGTGCAGATCGTGACGATGCCGATCCCGGCGCAGGAGGGCATCACCCGGGACAACGTGACCGTCCGGGTGGACGCGGTGGTGTACTTCCGGGTCGAGGACCCGGTGAGGGCGACCGTCAACGTGCAGGACTACCAGTTCGCGATCTCCCAGGTGGCGCAGACCTCGCTGCGCTCGATCATCGGCAAGAGCGAGCTGGACGACCTGCTGGCCAACCGCGAACCGATCAACCAGGGGCTGGAGTTGATGATCGACAGCCCGGCGCTGGGCTGGGGCATCCAGATCGACCGGGTGGAGATCAAGGACGTCGCGCTGCCGGAGTCGATGAAGCGCTCGATCGCGCGGCAGGCGGAGGCCGAGCGGGAGCGGCGGGCGCGGATCATCACGGCGGACGGTGAGTACCAGGCCTCGGCCCGGTTGTCGGAGGCGGCGGCGGTGATGAGCGCGACCCCGGCGGCGCTCCAACTGCGGCTGCTCCAGACGGTGGTGGAGGTGGCGGCGGAGAAGAACTCGACGCTGGTGCTGCCCTTCCCGGTGGAGCTGCTGCGCTTCCTGGACAGCGCGACGGACAACCAGCAGCGGGCCGCGGTGAATGCCGCGGCGGCAGCGGCGAAGGCCGCCGAACGGGCCGCCGTGGAGCGGGAGGAGGCGGCGAACGCGGAGGTCGAGCAGGACCGGTCGCAGCACGAACTCCCGCCACCGGAGGAATTGTTGGACCAGTCGCCGCTTCCGGGCGCGGACGCGCCGGGCGGGCGCGCGGAGCCGGACCAGGCGGCCTGAACGGTGCCCGGTGGCGGCCTCCGCGGGCCCGGACCAGGATGGACAGGGGGGCGGAAGCCAGGCCAGGAGGCGGGACCATGACCAGAGCCAGCGACATCATGCACCCGGGCGCGGAGTGCATCCGCGAGCACGAGACGCTCGCCGCCGCCGCCCGGATCATGCGGGAACGGCACGTCGGCGCGCTGCCCATCTGCGGGGAGGACGACAAACTGCTGGGCATCGTGACCGACCGCGACATCGTGCTGCGCTGTGTCGCCGAGGGCCGGGACCCGGCCGGGGTGACGGCGGGCGAGCTGGCCCTGGGCCGGCCGATGACGGTGGAGGCGGACGAGGACGCGGAGCAGGTCCTACGGGTGATGGAGCAGTACCGGGTGCGCCGGCTGCCGGTGATCAACCACCCGGAGCACAAGCTGGTCGGGATGATCAGCGAGGCGGACATCGCGCGCGGGCTGCCGCAGGCCCGGGTCGCGGAGTTCGTGTCGGCGGTCTGCGCAGAGGAGGCGCCCACGGAGGAGGCGGCCAAGGCCGGGGCCTGACGGCGCCGGGGTCTGACGGCGGCGGCGGATCGGGCCGGGGGGCGGTACCGGCCGTGGTGGATCAGGGCTATGGCGGATCAGGGCCGTTGCGATCAGTCAGGGCATCGTCCGGCCAGTGTGTCGAGGTGGCGGCGCAGCACGGAGCGCAGTTCGCCCGGGCCGACCAGGTCGGGGTGCTGGACGGCCTGGAGGGTGAGGCCGTCGAGCAGGGCGGAGAGGCGGCGGGTCTCGACGGCGAGGTCGAGGCCGGGCGCCAGGGCGCCGGCGCGCTCGGCCTCCGCCAGGACGCGGTGGATCAGCTCGTCCAGTCCGGCCTGCAACTCGGCGGCGCGGGAGCGGAGTTCGGGGCGGGTTCGGGCGGCGGTGACGAAGGACAGCCAGAGCGCGGACTCCTCCCGGCGCTCGGCGTCCAGGGGGAGGGTTTCGGCGAGGAGTTCCTCGACCTGTGCGCGGCGGTCGGTGCCGCCCTCCGGGTCGAGCAGGATGCGGGCGCGGGTGCGGATCCGGCTGTCGATGCGGTGGGCCAGCTCCTGCATCGCGAAGATCATCAGTTCGGAGCTGCCGGCGAAGTAGTGCCGGACGCCCGGCCGGTCCAGCTGTCGATCGGTGTGGGCTTCCTCGGCGAGGCCCTGGCGGTCGGCTGCCGGGTGCTCGTCGCGGGTCTTCCCTTCGCGCCCGAGCGGCGGGGTTCGCGCCCCTCGCTCGGTGTGGATCGAATCAGGCGGTAACTTTTGTTGTCGTGTGATGGTTCGTTAACTATGGTTGTCGAATGACATCGATCGAGATCACCCCCGAGGAGCGGTCCGAACTGGCCAGGGCGCTCGGTGACGCCCTGAACCCCCTCGCCACGGCCGTGCGCTCGCGCGAGACCGGGCTGCCCGGGGACCGGATGTGGAACGCGGACCCGGCCGAGGTCGCGCTCACCGTCCTCGCCGCCTGGAAGGTGGTGGACGCGGAGGTCAAGCGGCTGACCGCGATCGCGGCGGCGACCGCGGGTTCCTACGGCGCGAGCTACGAGCAACTGGGCGCGGCCTGGGGCATCACCCGGCAGGGCGCCCGGAAGAAGTGGCCGGAGGCCCGCCCGGCGGCGCCGCCGGGCGGGCTCGAACTGTTCGGCGGCACCGCCGAGTTGGAGCAGGATGCGGAATCCGGCGGCTGGCGCTGGGTGGGCGTCGGCGCCGACGGTGTGCGCGGCGCGGCCGACCGCGGCTACCCGACGAAGGAGGAGGCCGCGGCCCGCGCCGGGGCCTTCCTCGGCGAGCACGCCGCGCCCTAATCGCGCTCCCGAAGCGCCCGGGCGATCAGTTCCGCCAGGTGCAGGGCCTGGCGGCCCTGGGCGAGTTGGGCGATCTGGGTGCGGCAGCTGAAGCCGTCGGCCAGGACCACCGTGTCGGGGGCGGCGGCCCGGACTTCGGGGAGCAGGACGCGCTCGGCGATCGCCTCGGACACCTCGAAGTGGCCCCGCTCGAAGCCGAAGTTGCCGGCCAGGCCGCAGCAGCCGGAGTCCAGCACCCGGTTGTGCAGGCCGAGTCGGTCCTCGATCCGGCGGTCGGCGGCGCTGCCGAGGACGGCGTGCTGGTGGCAGTGGGTCTGGGTGACGGTGTCCAGCGGGACCTGGGGGAGCGGGGTGTCGGGGGCGTACTGGTCGAGGAACTCGGCGAAGGTGCGGGTGCGTTCGGCGAGCGGGCGGCCGTCCGGGCCGAGCAGCCGGGGCAGGTCCTCGCGCAGGGCGGCGGTGCAGCTCGGGTCCATCCCGACCACCGGGGTGTCGGCGGGCAGCCCGGCGCCGGCCAGCGTCCGCAGGCTGCGCCGCAGCACCCGTCGGGCGGTGCCGAGTTGGCCGGTGGAGTACCAGGTCAGGCCGCAGCAGACCGGGCCGGCGGGCAGCCGTACGTCGAAGCCCAGGTGCTCCAGCACCTCGACGGCGGAGCGCAGCACGTTCGGCTGGAGGTGGTCGGAGAAGGTGTCCGGCCACAGCAGCACCGGCCGTGCCCCCGCCGGGGCCGGGTGCGCGGCGCGGTGGCGGCGGTACCAGCGGGTGAAGGTCTCCGGCGGGAGGACCGGCAGCACCCGGCGCCGGTCGATCCCGCCGAGCCGCTTGAGCAGCCCGGCGGCCGGGGAGCGGGCGAGGGTGTTGGCGGCGCCGGGGGCGAGGGCGGCGGCCCGCAGCCAGAGCGGCAGCCAGCCCATCGAGTAGTGGGCGAGCGGGCGCGGGCGGTGCCGGTAGTGCTGGTGCAGGAACTCGGCCTTGTAGGTCGCCATGTCGACATGGACCGGGCAGTCGCTCGCGCAGCCCTTGCAGCTCAGGCAGAGGTCCAGGGCCTCCCGGACCTCCGTCGAGCGCCAGCCGTCGGCGATCGCCGCGCCGCCCTGGCGGCCGGGAGGTGCTGCCATGCCGCGCAGCATCTCGGCCAGTAGCCGGGCCCGGCCCCGGGTGGAGTGCCGCTCCTCGCCGGTGGCCATGTAGCTGGGGCACATCACCCCGGTGTTCGGGTCCACGCACTTGGCGACGCCGACGCAGCGGTGCACGGCCTTGGCCAGGCTGCCGCCGTCCTGCTCGTACGGGAGGGCGAGCGGCAGCGGGCGGCGCGGGGCGGTGACGAAGCGCAGGTCGGCGTCGAGCGGGCGCGGGTCGACCATGGTCCCCGGGTTGAGCAGGTGCTCGGGATCCCAGATCCGTTTGAACTCGCCGAACAGGGCGATCACGTCGGGCGGGTACATCCGGGGCAGCAGTTCGCCGCGGGCCTGCCCGTCGCCGTGCTCGCCGGAGAGCGAACCGCCGTAGGAGACCACCAGGTCGGCGGCCTGCTCCAGGAACTCCCGGAAGACCAGTACCCCGGCGGGCTCGTCCAGCGGGAAGTCGATCCGCAGGTGCACGCAGCCGTCGCCGAAGTGCCCGTACGGCACGCCGCGCAGGCTGTGCCGGCGCAGCAGGGCGCGCAGGTCCCGCAGGTAGTCGCCGAGGCGCTCGGGCGGGACGGCGGAGTCCTCCCAGCCGGGCCAGGCCTCGCCGCCGCCGGGCAGCCGGGTGACGATGCCGGCGCCCGCCTCCCGGACGGCCCAGAGCTGGCGCTGTTCGGCCGGGTCGGTGACGAGGGCGACGGAGGCGGAGCGCTCGCGGCGCACCGCGTCGGCGAGCCGGCGGGCGGCCTGGTAGGCCTCGACCGGGGTGGCGCCGCCGGTCTCCAGGAAGAGCCAGCACTCGCCCGCGGGCAGCCGGTCCAGTGCGGGCGGGCGGGGGCCGGCGGCGAGCAGTGCGGCGATCAGGTCGGCGGACATGCCCTCGGCGGTGAGCGGCCCGAGCGGCAGCAGCGCGGGGACGGCGTCGGCGGCGGCGCCCTCGTCGGGGTAGCCGGCCACCACCAGGGCGCGCGCGGGCGGCTCCTCGACCAGCCGGACGGTCGCGCCGAGCAGCAGCGCGCAGGTGCCCTCGGTGCCGGTGAGCGCGCGGGCCAGGTCGTGGCCGTGCTCGGGCAGCAGGGCGTCCAGCGGGTAGCCGGAGGTGCGGCGGGGCAGCGCGGGCAGGCCCTGGCGGATGGTGGCGAGGTTGCGGTCGGTGAACTCCTGGAGCTGCCGGTGGAGTTCACCGGGCCGCCCGGGCAGGGTGCGGAGCGCGGCGCGCTCCTGCGGGGTGAGCCGGCCGCCCACGGTCAGCTCGGTGCCGTCCGCGAGCAGCAGGTCCAGCCGCTCGACGTTGTCCGAGGTGCGCCCCCAGGCGAGCGAGTGCGAGCCGCAGGAGTCGTTGCCGATCATGCCGCCGAGGGTGCAGCGGCTGTGCGTGGACGGGTCGGGGCCGAAGCGCAGCCCGTACGGCCGGGCGGCGCGCTGGAGGTCGTCCAGCACGGTGCCCGGCTGGACCCGGGCGGTGCGGGCCTGCGGGTCGACGTCCAGGACGGCGCCGAGGTGGCGGCGGAAGTCCAGCACCACCGCGCCCGGGCCGATCGCCTGCCCGCCGATGCTGGTGCCCGCCCCGCGCGGCACCACCGGCACGCCGTACCGGCGGCAGAGCGCGAGGGCGGTGCGGACGTCGTCGAGGTCCGCGGGTTTGACCACGCCGAGCGGCAGCTGCCGGTAGTTGGACGCGTCGTGGCTGTAGACGGTCCGCTCGGCGGTGCCGAAGCGGACCTCCCCGCGCAGCACGGCGGCCAGTTCGCGGGCCAGCTCGGCCCTGGGGGCTGCGGACGGACGGCTCACCAGGGACCTCCGGGCGGGTGCGGCGACGGCTCCGGCCGATCATGGCAGCCGCGCGCCCGCAGGGGTACCGGCCACGGCCGGGGTACCGCCGATGGGGTGTCGGCGGGCGGCCGCCCGGCTAGGGCCTAGGCCCCGCCGCCTGCGGAGGCGGGGCCGCACACGTCCGGAGTCCGGTCACCGCCGCCCGGTGAGCGTGCCGCGGGCGATGTGGGAGAGCTTGGCCATCTCGAACGCCGGGTAGGCGCCGCCGGCCAGCAGCGAGAACTTGATCCCCTCGCGGCCGCCCGGCCGCCGGTGGCCGGGCGGCTGGAAGCGCCGGTGGTGCTCGGCGGCCCGGTGGAAGAACTGCGGCCGCTCGGCGCGGGTGACGCACCCGGCCAGGTCGAAGACGAACAGGTAGTGCCGGATCATCCGGACGAACAGCGCGTCCCGCACCGCGTACAGGTGCGGCTGGTCCTCCAGCAGCGCGAAGCTGCGCTCGTACTGGTCGAAGAGGTCGAACACGCCGCTGCCCGGGGAGCCGGTGGGGTGGACGGTCTCCCGGCGGCGCAGCTGCACGCACTCGCGCGCCAGCACGGCGACGCGGCGGGCGCCGAGCAGCGCCGCGTGCACCACCGGGATCTCCTCGTACCGGCCGTCGGGGAAGGCCAGCCGCAGCTCCTCCCAGTGGCCGCGGCGGATCAGCCGGTCCCAGACCAGCGGCGGCGCGCCGAACAGCGCGGGCTGGTCGAAGGGCTCGAACACCTCGGGGCCGGTTTCGGCGAGCAGCGACTCCGCCCCGCCCGGCCAGTCCCGGTCGTTGTGCCGGCGGGAGTGGCCGAACAGCAGCAGGTCCACCGGGCCGGTCTGCCCGAGCCGGTCGGCGAGGGTCCGCAGCGCGTCCTGGGGCAGTTGGTGGTCGGCGTCCAGGAACAGCAGGTACTCGCCGGCCGCCCGCGCCGCCCCCGCGTTCCGGCTCACCCCGACCCCGACCGCCGCGTTGAGGTGCAGGACCGACAGCCGCGGGTGCCGGGCCGCGTACGCGTCGACGAGCTCGCCCGCGGCGTCGGGGGAGCGGTCGGCGACCACGATCACCTCGACGTCCTGGAGGGACTGCGCGAGCAGCGAGTCCAGGCAGTCCGCGAGCTGTTCGTGCTGGTCGTAGGCGGGGAGCACGACGCTGATGAGGGGTGAGGGCATGACGCCGGAGCGTAAGAGGACGCGCTGACCGTGGCAAAGCCCTGACGGTGCGTAATACCGATCAATCCCCGCCAAATCGTACGACCGTACGCCATATCTTCACGCGGCCTGCCGGACGCGTCCACGACAGCCGGAACGCGCCGGGGCCCGCGACGCGTGGTGCGTCGCGGGCCCGGGGGTCGAGGCTTGGCAGCCTCGATTCAGTACCAGTGGTGGTTCTGCCAGAACGACCAGGCGGCGCAGGGGCTGCCGTAGCGGGAGTTCATGTAGTCCAGGCCCCACTTGATCTGGGTGGCCGGGTTGGTGCGCCAGTCGGAGCCGGCCGAGGCCATCTTGCTGCCGGGCAGCGCCTGCACCAGGCCGTACGCGCCGGAGGAGGCGTTGACGGCGAGGTGGTTCCAGCTGCTCTCGCGGGACACGATGTTGCTGAAGCACTGGAGCTGGCCGGCCGGGACGAGCTGTGCGGCGATCTGCTGCGGGCTGCCGGTGAGGGCCGGGGCGCTGGTGAGGTTCTGGCGCGCCTGGGAGCGGGAGGCGGCGGCGTCCGCGTCGGCCTTGGCCTTGGCGTCCGCCTGGGCCTTCGCGTCGGCCTCGGCCTGGGCCTGGGCGGCGGACTCCGCCTCGGCCTGGGCCTGCGCCTGGGCTTCCTGGGCGGCCTGGTCGGCGGCGGCAGCGGCAGCGGTGTCAGCCTGGGCCTGGTCGGCGGCCGCCTTGTCGTCCACCGTGACGGCGGCCGCGGGGGCGGCGGCCTCGGTGGTGCTCCCGGTCTGCGGGAGGGCGAGGGCGGCGGTGGCGGCGCTCGCGACGACGAGGGTGGCGATGCCGGTGATCAGGGAGTTGCGGCGGGCATGGCTGAGCTGCATGAAGCGGACAATCCTTTTCCGTCGGGGGCCGTGCCGGTGGCACCGGGTGCGGGGCATCGCACGGGCGTCCGGGTGAGCGGGGCCCGCGCGGCCGTCCGGGACGGCCGTGGTGCCCCGGCGGAAGTGGCGGGGCGGGTCGGCTGCGCGGCGGACGGGGCCGGCTGCGCTGCCTGGCGACGGGCCATTCTTGGCAGGGCCGGGGACGGGTGGCAAAGGCAGTTGCCACTACGGCGGGTAGTAGCCGCAGGGTGGGCGTGGCGAGACGCGGTGATGATTTTGGGGGAATTTGTCCGACTTGCGTATTTGTAGGTCGGAGGCTGGTGGCGCGGGCGGAATGTGCGGGTGCGAGGTGTGGTGGCCTGCGTTCTTCGAGGTGTTCCGGGCGGCCCGACGCGGGACGGGAGCCCGTGCCGGATGGTCGGCCAACGCCCTGGCCGCAGCCATCCACTATCGGGGGCCGTAGACGGCGAACCCCGTGTGGGCGGCCTCACATGTCCGGACGGCCGGGATCGGCGCAGGGTGACCGGCCGGTCACCGCCTCAGGAGGTCGCGTGCGGGCTTCCGGCGGCGGGCCGGGAGGCCGGCTCCGGCTCCTGCTCGTCCGCCGGGGCCGCGTCGTGGACCGGGTCGAGGGCGAGGTCGCGGGCCAGGTCCCGGGCCAGCAGGGTGGCGCCCGCGACGGCCCCCGGCATGGCGAGCACCGTCACCAGCGGAACCAGGAACGCCAGGATCAGCGGCGTGCCGAAGCCCAGCGCCAGCCCGAGCCGGGCGCGCAGCAGCCGGATCCGCTCGCGCTGCGGCACCCCGCGCCGCTGGAGGGCGACGGCGGCGAGCTCGACGGTCAGGAAGAAGCCGGACACCAGGAAACCCAGAGCCGGCACCACCGTCTGCCCGATCACCGGGATGAAGCCGCAGGCGAACAGCACCACGCCGAACGCGGCCACCCGCACCAGGACATAGGCGCTGTCCCGTACCGCGATCACCAGTTCGCGCCACAGTGACGACTCCGGCGGGGCGGGCGCACCGCCCTCGGTCTCGTCGACCTTCGCGGACAGCGCCTCGTAGAAGGGCTGGCCGACCAGCAGGGTGACGGCGGTGAAGGTGAGCAGCGAGAGCAGCAGGCCGCCGCCGAAGGCGATCGCGGCGAGCGCGTCGCGCAGCAGGCCCTGCCAGGGCGAGCTCCAGCGGTCGGCGAACGGGGTGGCCCAGTCGGCGAGGTCCTTCGACCAGCCGCCGAGGAAGACGAGCGCGACGGCGTAGCCGGCCAGGGTGAGCAGCGCGGGCAGCATGCCGAAGCCCCACCAGCGGCCGTGCCGGCCCACCCACTTCTGGCCCCCGACCAGGTACTTCATCCCCGCCACAAGATCTCGCATGGGCGATCACCTTAGGGGTTCCTCCTCCGGAACCCCGCATTGCCGTGTTCCTGCCAGTTTCGACCGGCAGGGCCGGGCCCCTCCTGTCGTGACGCCTGCGGGGCCACCCTCGGTGCTCCCCGACCTGTCGATGGAGGAGCCTGATGAAGCGTCAATTCGGAAGATTCATCGTGCTGTTGGCCACCCTGGTGCTCGGCGCCGGCGCGCTCGTGCTGCCCGCCGCCGCCTCGCCCGCACCCTCGGCGCCCTCGCCGGGCGTGGTCGGCGGCACGCGGGCGGCGCAGGGCGAGTTCCCGTTCGTGGTGCGGCTCTCGATGGGCTGCGGCGGCGCGCTCTACACCCCGCAGATCGTGCTCACCGCCGCCCACTGCGTCAACGGCACCGGCGCCGACACCAGCATCACCGCGACCGCCGGCGCGGTCGACCTGCGCAGCGGCAGCGCGGTCAAGGTCCGCTCGTCGTACGTGTACCAGGCGCCCGGCTTCTCCGGGGCGGAGAGCGGCGACGACTGGGCGCTGATCAAGCTGGCCTCGCCGGTCGGCGGCAGCCAGGTGAGCACGCTGCCGACCACCGACTCCACCGCCTACGACAGCGGCACCTTCACCATCATGGGCTGGGGCGCCGCGACCGAGGGCGGCGCGCAGCAACGCTACCTGCTCAAGGCCACCGTGCCGTTCGTCGACGACGCCGCCTGCGCCAACGCCTACCCGGGCCTGAACAGCGCGGCCTCACTCTGCGCGGGCTACGTCGACCAGGGAGGCGTCGACACCTGCCAGGGCGACTCCGGCGGGCCGATGGTCCACCGGGACGCGGCCGGCCGCTGGGTCCAGGTCGGCATCGTCAGCTGGGGCAGCGGCTGCGCCCGGCCCGGCTACCCGGGCGTCTACACCAAGGTCAGCACCTACGCGGCCGACATCGCCACGGCGGCGGCCGGGCTCTGACGCCGACCGCCGGAGAGCCGAAGAACCGGAGAACCGGAGAACCGGAGAACCGGAGCGCCCGGGGGATCCCCACCGGGCGCTCCGGCGCGTCCGCCGTCAGCGGTCCGTGGTCAGCCGTCCGTGGTCAGCCGTCCGCCGGGGGCCGGTGCGCCGTCGAACCGCCCAGCCAGGCCCGGGCCCGGCGCCGCTCGTAGGCGATCCGGCCGGTGGCGTCCGGCGGTAACCGGGAGAGGACGGCGGCCGCGGCCTCGTGGCGCCCGGCCCGGGCGTACGCCCCGGCGAGGCGGCCGGCGACCAGTGCGTGGTCGTGCGGGTGGGCGGCCTGGTCCAGGCGCCCCAGGGCGGCGCCCAGGTGGGCCACCGCCGCGTGCGCGTGGGCGGTGTGGCCGGTGCGGACGGCGAGGTCCCGGTGGCAGGTGCCGTGGGCGACGCCCAGCACCAGGGCGGCCCGGGCGGCCCCGGGCGCCGGCTCGCCGGCCCGCAGGGCGGCCTCGGTCAGCCGTTCGGCGTCCGCCAGGGCCCGCCACGTCTCGGGCGCCGCGCCGGCCAGTGCGTGGGCGTGCGCCTGGGCGAGGGCGGCCCAGGCGCGAAGGCCGGGCAGGGTGCGGGCGGTGGCGTGGGCGGCCTCGGCCAGGGCGAGGGCGGTGGCCGGGTCGCCGCTCCACCAGTGCAGGGTGCTCTGCCGGGCGAGCAGGGCGGCCGCGGTCGGCTGGTCGTCGGCGGCGCGGGCCCACTCCAGCCCGGCCGCGTACCAGCCGAGCGCGCGGGTGCGGCGGTCCCCCTCGAAGTGGGCCCAGCCTGCGAGTTCGGCGTAGCGGGCGGCGAGCGAGCGGACGGCGGGGGCGGTTTCGCGCGGGGCGGCGTGCTGCCAGGCGGCCAGGGTGCGGGCGTGGTGTTCGAGGACGGTGGCCAGCTGTTCGCCGCCGGTGTGGGTGGCGGCCGCGCGGTAGACGTCGAGCAGGTGGCCGAGCACGGCGAAGGTGGCGGCGTCCGGTCGGCCCGTCGGGGGCCCTGTGCCGCTCTCGCCGAGGGGTGGCAGGGCGGGGGCGGCGAGTTCGCCGAGGTGCTCCCGCTCCTGCCGGACGGGTTGCCAGAGGGCGGCCAACTCGCCTCCGGTGAGCAGGAGTTCGTCGGCCCGGGCGGGGAGTCCCGGCGGTGGCCAGCGGCGGGCGTTCTCCACTCGGCTGATCAGTGAGTTGTGGTAGCCGAGCAGGCGGCCGAGTTCGGCCTGGCTGAGTCCGCGGGCCTCGCGCCAGTGGCGCAGCCGGTGGCCGAAGCGCAGGCGCGCGGACGCGGGGGCGGGGAGGGGTGGCAAGGGGTCTCCCGGGGGGTGGGGGAGCGCTCGTGGGGGAGCGCCATGCCCAGGTATCCCCTTTGACGTGCCATTGTCAAACTGTGGGTCGCATCCCTCGAACGGCACCGGGCCCGGGAGCCTCCGCAACGGCTCCCCGGCCCGGCACCGTCGCGCGGCGCGGACGGGTCAGGACTCCGCCGCCACCGCGGCCCGCCGCCGTCGGCCCACCACGGCCGAGGCCGCGAGCACGATCGCCGCGGCGACCAGCGACAGGTACATCTGCTTGCGCCCGTCGGCGTCGGTGAACATGTACGCCACCACGAACCCGATCATGCCGATGGCCGTCCAGGTCAGATAGGGGTACAGCCACATGCGGACGGTCAGCCGCTCGGGAGTCTCCCGCTCGATGATCCGGCGCATCCGCAGCTGGGAGAAGCAGATCACCAGCCAGACGAACAGCGCAACCGCGCCGGAGGAGTTGAGCAGGAAAGCGAACACCGTGTCCGGCGAGGTGTAGTTGAAGAACACCGCGACGAAGCCGAAGACCACCGAGGACAGGATGGCCACCCGCGGCACGCCCCGCTTGGTCACGGTCGCGAAGGCCTTCGGCGCGTCCCCGCGCTGGCCGAGCGAGAAGGCCATCCGGGAGGCCGTGTACATCCCGGAGTTGAGGCAGGACAGCACGGCCGTCAGCACGATCACGTTCATCACCTGGCCGGCGCCCGGGATGCCCACGTGCTCCAGCACCGCCACGTACGGGCTGCCCTTGACGGCGTCCGAGTCCCACGGCAGCAGGGTGACCACGAGCAGGATCGAGCCCAGGTAGAAGATCCCGATGCGCCAGATCACGCTGTTGGTGGCCTTGCTGACCGCGCGCTCCGGGTCCTCCGACTCGCCCGCGGCCAGGGTGACGATCTCGCTGCCCATGAAGGCGAAGACCACCGTGAGCATGCCGGTGAACACCGCGCCCACGCCGTGCGGCAGGAAGCCGCCGTGGCCGGTCAGATTGCTGGTGCCGACCGCGTGGGTGCCGGGCAGCAGGCCGAAGACGGCGAGCGTGGCGATCACCAGGAACGCGGCGATCGCCACCACCTTGATCCCGGCGAACCAGAACTCGAACTCGCCGTAGGAGGCCACCGAGAACAGGTTGGTGGCGGTCAGCACCGCCATCACGAGCAGCGCGAACGCCCACTGCGGCACGCCGGGCATCCAGGCGTTGAGGATCTTCGCGCCGGCGGTCGCCTCCACCGCGAGCACCACGACCCAGAAGAACCAGTACAGCCAGCCGATGGTGAACCCGGCCCAGCGGCCGAGCGCGCGGTCCGCGTACGCCGAGAACGAGCCGCTCTGCGGGTCGGCCGCCGCCATCTCGCCGAGCATCCGCATCACCAGCACGACCAGCACACCGGCCAGCGTGTAGGAGAGCAGGATGCCCGGCCCGGTGGTGGCGATGCCCGCGCCGGAGCCGACGAACAGGCCGGCGCCGATCACCCCGCCGATGGCGATCATCGACAGGTGGCGGTTCTTGAGCCCCGCCTTCAGGTGGCCCTCGCCGCCGTGCCCGGGCGGCCCGGCCTGCTGGGGGACCTGGGCGGCTGCCGCAGGCCTGGTGGTGTCCGCACTCATCAGATGAGCCCTGTGCCTTTCCCGCGCGCGGCGCGACCCTCGGCTCGTTGCGCCGGAGGGTGGGGGACGGACCCGCGCATTGCGGTGCAACCTAACTTCTACGGCCGCGTATCGGAACAGAGCATCCGTAAATGTTCGGTAACCGGACGCAAAAAGCCAGGTCAGAGCGGGTGGAAATGCGGTGCGAAAAGCTCAAATCTGACGCACCGCCAATGCGTCGGAGGCGCTCGGACCCCCGTCGCGGCTCACGACCCGCGCAGGTCCAGCACGGTGATCCGTGCCGCGTCCGCGGGCCGGCCGGTCAGCCGCGCCGCCAGGATCCGGGGGATGTCGCCCTCCTGCGAGTATCCGGGCACCACCTCGACCTCCGCCCGCCGCACGCCGGCCTCGCCCCGCACCGCGTACACCACCCGGTACACGGTCCGCTCCGGTGGCGGCGGCGGTGCGCCCTGCGCACGGCTCCGGACGGTCATCGGCATCGACCTCCTCGGCCCATTGTCGGCCCGGTGTGGCCGATCGGGGCAAACCCGGGCACAGTGGGATTCTCGGCACGTCCTCGGCACGTCCTCGGCGCGAGGACGCCGGGCCGGGCGGGAACCTCCGGCAACGGGAAACTCCGGGAAGGAGCGACCCCCATGCAGACCACCTGGAAGGGGACGATCAGCTTCGGGCTGGTCAGCATCCCCGTCCACCTCTACTCGGCCACCCAGGAACACGACGTCCCGCTGCACCAGGTGCACGCCAAGGACGGCGGGCGGGTGCGGATGAAGCGGTACTGCGAGCGGGAGGAGAAGGAAGTCCCGTACGCGGAGATCGCCAAGGGCTACGAGTCCCCCGACGGCCGGACCGTCACGCTCACCGACGAGGACCTCGCCGACCTGCCGCTGCCCAGCAAGAAGATCATCGATGTGCTGGCCTTCGTGGACGCCGACGAGATCGACCCGCTGATGTTCTCCAAGGCCTACTACGTGGGCGTCGCCGACCAGGCCGCCGCCAAGCCGTACGCCCTGCTGCGCGACGCGCTCACCGCGTCCGGGCAGATCGCCGTCACCAAGATCGCGCTGCGCACCCGGGAATCCCCGGCGGTGCTGCGGGTGCACGACGGCACACTGGTGCTGCAGACCTGCATCTGGCCCGACGAGGTCCGCCCCGCGGCCGGCATCGCGCCCGAAGAGGACGTCACCGTCCGGCCGCAGGAGCTCAAGATGGCGCGGTCGCTGATGGACACGCTCTCCGAGGACTTCGACCTCGCCCAGTTGCACGACGACTACCAGCGGGCGCTCCAGCAGGTGATCACGGCCCGGTTGGAGGGCGTCGAGCTCCCGCACGAGGAGGAGCCGGGCGAGGCGCCCGACAACGTGATCGACCTGATGGAGGCGCTGCGCAGCAGCCTCAAGCGGGCCAAGGGCGGGCGGGGGCACGCCGCCGGGCCCGACGAGGACCAGCCGGAGGAGGAGCAGCCCGCGTCCCGCAGGCGCGCCCCGGTGAAGAAGCCCGCCGGATCGGCGGCCGCCGCCGGGAAGGCCGCCCCGGCGAAGAAGACCGCGACCGCGAAGTCCGCGACCGCGAAGTCCACGACCGCGAAGGTCGCGGCGGGAAAGACCGCGACCGGAAAGTCCACGGCTCCGCGCAAGGCCTCCTGAGCCCCGCGGATCCGGCAGCCCCCCGAGAACCGGAGGCGATCCCGATGGACCTGCTGACGTACAAGGAACTCGACACCGAAACCGACCCCGAGGCCCCGCCGCCGCACCGGAGCCCGGCGCAGCGGGCCTGGCACTGGCTGCTCGGCCTCAACCCGACCGCCGTGGTGTTCATGGTCGCGCTCTCGCTCGGCCTGGGCATGGTCGGCGCCCAGGTGAGCTGGCTGCCGATGCTGGTGCTGATGGCCATCGTCTGGGGAGCGACCGTCCTCGCCCTGGTCGGCGTGGTCGCCCGCTGGATGACGCCCGGCCGGGGCAGGCACCGCGTGGCGCCCTGACCCGGCCGCGTCCGCGTCCGGCTCGTGCCCGGCTCGTGCCCGGCGGTCCGGGGGTGCTCAGCCGATCCACACCGTGGTGATGTTGCAGAACTCCCGGATCCCGTGCCCGGACAGCTCCCGGCCGAACCCGGAGCGCTTGACGCCGCCGAACGGCAGCGCCGGGTGGGAGGCGGTCATCCCGTTGAAGAACACCCCGCCGGCCTGGATGTCGCGGACGAAGCGCTCCTGCTCGCCCTCGTCCCGGGTCCAGACGTTGGAACTGAGCCCGAACGGCGTGTCGTTGGCGTGCGCCACCGCCTCGTCCAGGTCGGCGACCCGGTAGACCGTGGCGACCGGGCCGAAGGTCTCCTCCTGGTGGATCCGCATGGCCGGGGTGATGCCGGTCAGCACCGTCGGCTCGTAGAAGTAGCCGGTGTCCCAGCCCTCCGGGCGCCCGCCGCCGCACTCGACCCGGGCGCCGTGGGTGCGGGCGTCCTCGACCAGTTCCTCCAGGTCGTCCCGGCCCTGGCGGCTGGCCAGCGGGCCGACGTCGGTCGCCTCGTCCATCGGGTCGCCGACGCGCAGCGCCCGCATCGCCTCGGTGAAGGCGGCGGTGAAGCGGTCGTACACGTCGGTGTGCACGATGAAGCGCTTGGCGGCGATGCAGGACTGCCCGTTGTTCTGCGCCCGGGCCCGGACGGCGGTGCGCACCGCCGCGTCCAGGTCGGCGCTGGGCAGCACCACGAAGGGGTCGCTGCCGCCCAGTTCCAGGACGGCCTTCTTCACCTCGTCGGCGGCGGTGGCGGCGACCGCCCGCCCGGCGGGCTCGCTGCCGGTGAGCGTCACCGCGGCCACCCGGCGGTCCCGGATCACGCCCTCGACCGCGCCCGAGCCGATCAGCAGGGTCTGGAAGCAGCCCTCCGGGAAGCCGGCCCGCCGGAACAGCTCCTCCAGCGCCAGCGCCGTCCGGGGCACGTTGGAGGCGTGCTTGAGCAGGCCGACGTTGCCCGCCATCAGGGCCGGCGCGGCGAACCGGACCACCTGCCAGAACGGGAAGTTCCACGGCATCACGGCCAGCACCGCCCCGAGCGGGCGGTAGCGGACGTAGGCGCGGGCGGCGCCGGAGTCGGCGACGTCGGCCGGGGCCGGGTGCTCGTCGGCGAGCAGTTCCTCGGCGCGGTCGGCGTACCAGCGCATCGCCGTGGCGCACTTGGCGGCCTCGGCCCGGGAGGCGGCGAGCGGCTTGCCCATCTCCTCGGTCATCGTGCGGGCGATCGCCTCCCGGTCCTGGTCCAGCAGGTCGGCGGCCCGGCGCAGCAGGTCGGCGCGGGCGGCGAAGGGGGTGGTGCGGTAGCCGTGGAACGCGGCCTCGGCGCGGGCCAGCCGCTGTTCGATGCCGGCCGCGTCGAGCGGTTCGAAGGTCTCCAGGATCTCGCCGGTCGCGGGGTTGACGCTGGCGATGGGCATGCGGGGCTCCCAGGGGGGTCGGGGTCCGGTGCGTCTGCGCCTCTCACCCTCTCCGACGGCCCGCCCGGGGGCACGCCACCACCGCCCGGCGTGTCCCGCCGGGCGGTGGTGGCGCGGGCACGTCTACTCGGGCAGCGACTCCACCCGGGCCGCCGCCTCGCGGGCCCGGGCGCCGGCCCTGGTCCGCCCGGCCGTCACCAGCCGGCTGGGAAAGCGGTGCAGGTACTCGGCCTCCAGCTGCCCGGTGCGCAGGGTGTGCCGCTTGAGGGCCTCCTCCGAGCCGTACAGGAAGGTCTCGTGGCGCGTGCGGTGCAGCTGTTCCAGCTCGTGCAGGAGCGTGTCGTTGCCCAGGGCGTGCGGGGAGACGCCCGCAGGCCGGATGTGCGGATCCTCGACGTGCCGCATCTGGTACCTCCTCGGCGGAAGCCCCCTCCTCCAGGGTGCCCGCTGCCCCCGGCCGGTGCACCAGTTCGGGTGGCCGGGGGCGCGCCCGTCAGGCCGATCGTGATCGAACGGATCGTAGGATGAATGCTTCTGGACTCTTCGCTCCCGCCCCCTACAGCTCGGACAGATCCCCCATGCCGCTCCCCAAGGCCGAACTCCACCTGCACATCGAAGGCACCCTGGAGCCCGAACTCGCCTTCGCCCTCGCCGCCCGCAACGCGGTCACGCTGCCCTACGCCGACACCGAGGCGCTGCGGAAGGCGTACTCCTTCAGCGACCTGCAGTCCTTCCTGGACCTGTACTACGCCCTGATGGCCGTGCTGCGCACCGAGGAGGACTTCGCCGACCTCGCCGACGCCTACCTCACCCGGGCGGCCGAGGCGGGGGTGCGGCACGCGGAGATCTTCTTCGATCCGCAGGCGCACACCGCGCGCGGCGTGCCGCTCGGCGTGGTGGTCGACGGCCTGACCCGGGCGCTGGCGCGCAGCGAGGAGCGGCACGGGATCAGCACCCGGCTGATCATGTGCTTCCTGCGGGACGAGTCCGCCGAATCCGCGCTGGAGACCTTCGAGGCCGCCCGCCCGTACTTCGACCGGATCGCGGGCATCGGCCTCGACTCGGCCGAGGTCGGCCACCCGCCGGCCAAGTTCCGCGAGGTCTACCGGCGTGCCGCCGAGGCCGGGCTGCGCCGCGTCGCGCACGCGGGCGAGGAGGGCCCGGCGTCCTACATCACCGAGGCGCTGGACGTGCTCGGCGTCGAGCGGATCGACCACGGCCTGCGCTGCCTGGAGGACGGCGAGCTGGTCGCGCGGCTGGTCCGCGAGCAGGTCCCGCTGACGCTCTGCCCGCTCTCCAACGTCCGCCTGCGGTGCATCGACACCCTCGCCGACCACCCGCTGCGCGAGATGCTGGAGGCCGGTCTGCTGGTCACCGTCAACTCGGACGATCCGGCGTACTTCGGCGGCTACGTCGACGACAACTTCCGGGCCGTGCAGCAGGCCCTCGCGCTCGACGAGGAGACCCTGCGTCGGCTCGCCGCCAACTCCTTCCGGGCCTCCTTCATCGACGACGAGCGCCGGGCCGAACTGCTGGCCGAGGTCGAGGAGTTCCGCTTCTAGGAACTGTCCTGAACGGCGGCTGACGGACCGGCCGCCCGGCCCCGGAGCGTAGGGCCCGGGGCCGGGCGGACGAGGTCAGAGCAGGGTGCTCCAGTAGTACCAGAACCGGTTGAGGACCAGCAGGGCGATCACCGCGTACCAGAGCGCCGGGACGACCCAGTGGTAGCGCGCCGCCTCGCGGACGACCGGGCGCAGGGCGCGGCCGGTGGGGATGATCCCGGAGCGCAGGTTGTGCAGGGTGGTGTACCAGAACAGCGGGATCATCGAGGCCCAGACCACCATGCAGTACGGGCAGAGCGCGCTGATCCGGTAGAGCGCCTGGTACATCAGCCAGGTCACGAAGCCGACGCCGAAGACCGTCCCGGCCTGGAGGCCGAGCCAGAACCAGCGCCGGTACGTCGCCCCGGAGAGCAGCCCGGCGCCGATCGCGATGACGACCCCGAAGCCGACCAGGCCGAGCAGCGAGTTGGGGAAGCCGAAGGCCTCGGCCTGGTCGCTGCGCATGATCGAGCCGCAGCTGATGATCGGGTTGATGTTGCAGGAGGGGACGTACGACGGGTCCTTCAGCAGCCGGATCTTGTCCAGGGTGAGGACCGAGGAGGCGAACAGGCCGACCGCGCCGCCGATCAGCAGCAGCCAGGCGAACGGGCGGCTCGCGCCGTACGTCCGCGCGGCGGGGGCGGCGGCCGTCATCCGGTCACCTGCTTGACCATCGCGGTGAACTGCTCGGGCGTGGCGGCCTTGCCGCCGGTGAGGACGTCCAGCTTCTTGCCGTCCAGCTTGACGGTCGGGGTGCCGGTGACGTCGCTCTTGTCGAACTCCTCGTTGACCTTGGCCGCCCACGGCGCGTAGGTACCGTCCTGGACGGCCTTGACGAAGCCGTCGGTCTTCAGCCCGGGCACCTGGCCGGCCAGGTCGAGGAGGTGGTTGACGTCGCCGAAGCCGTCGGTGCGCTCGTCGGGCTGGTTGGCGTAGAGCACGTCGTGGAACTGCTTGAACTTGTCCACGCCCTCGTTGAGCGCGGCGCCGGCGGCGGCCAGCGCGGTGCGCGAGCCCTTGCCGCCGAGGTTCTTGTCCAGGAACGTCGCCAGGTGGTACTCGATCTTGTACGTGCCGTCGTCGGCGAGCTGCTGGACGGCCTTGCCGGTGGTGGTCTCCAACTGCTCGCAGTACGGGCAGCGGAAGTCCTCGTAGATCTCCAGGGTGTGCGGGGCGTCGGCCCTGCCGTAGGTGATCACGGTGCCGTCCTGGCCGCCCGTGTTGGCGGGGACGACCAGCGGGCCGCTCGCGGCCGCGTCGGCGGAACCGGAGCCGGAGGAGCCGCCGACGGCGAAGGCCACACCCGCCACGAGGGCGAGCACGGCGGCGGAGGCGCCGCCGACCACGACCCGGCGGCGGATCCGGTCGGAGCGCTCGGCCTGGGCGCGGGCGGCGTGCATGCGGTCGGTGGCGCTGGTCTTGGCGGCGGCCTTGCGGGTGTTGCTCATGAGGTGTCGTCCTGTGCTCTCGGGCGTGCGGGGGTGCGGGCGCGCGGGGCGCGCGGCGAGAGGACCGGCCGGGAGCGGCGCCGAGCGGCGCGCGCCTGTCAGCAGGCCAGGGCGAGCGCCGGCGGACCGCGCCGGACGGTCGGGCGGACGACGACGTCCTCGGCCGGGACCAGGGTCCGGCTGGCCCGGGGGAACGGCACCCGCGCCACCGGGCGGGCCGGGACGGGCGCGGCGAGCAGCCGCAGCCAGCGGGCGGCGGCCGGCAGGTGCCGGTGCAGGAAGTCGCCCAGCATCCGGGCGGTGCGGGCGAGGCCGGCCAGCGCGGCGTCCGCGCGGCGCAGCCAGAACGCGCCGGCCAGCGCGATCGCGGCGTGCAGCAGCAGGAGCAGCAGGACGCCGGTCTGCTGGGAGACGCCGTGGCCGAGCAGGAACCCGCCCAGCGAACCGCCGCCGCACAGCAGCGGCTGGAAGCCGCGCGCGGAGCCGGGCGGCAAGGACGGGCAGGTGGTCTGGGCGAAGTCGAACAGCGCGCTGACGCCCAGCTCCAGCGGCAGGAACACCGCCGCGACCGCCGGGTAGCCGCGCTCGCGGCCGGCCGGCGCGTACGCCACCGCGAACACGGCGACGCAGGCCAGGGCCATCGGGCCGGCCGGCAGCGCGCGGCCGGTGACCAGCACCTGGCCGAGCCCGGCGAGCAGCACGACCAGCGCGGCGAAGACCGCCGCGCGGAGCGTCCTGGTGACCGGGCCGATGTCCATGGCATCCGAGTCTGCCACAGGTTGAAAGCGAAACAGTCGGGCCGGAGGTCCGCTGTGAAGAGCCTCACCACCGGCGCTGAGCTGGGCTTATGCGGCCCTTACGCGGGTTGGGCCGCCGTGCTCACCGGGGCTGCCCGCCGCGCTCGCCCGGGCCTGCCGGCTGCGCTCAGCCGCGTCTGCCCGCCGCGCCGACCCGCTCCTCGACCAGTTCCCGGAAGTGCTCCAGGTCGCCCCGCACGGTCCGCTCGATCGCCCCGGCCAGGGCGAAGCCGCGCGGCCCGCCGAACGCCTCGTGCATCGCCTCCGGGTCGTACTCCACCCGGATCTGCAACCGGGTGTGCCGGGCGTCCAGCGGCAGCAGCGCGAACGCGCCGTGCAGCCGCGGTTCGTCGAGCGTCCGCCAGGACATCACCCGGCCCCGGCCGCGGTCGGTGATCTCGGTGTCCACCGCCCGCTCGGCGCCGTCGACCTCCACCCCGAGGTGCGCCAGGTTCCGCCCGTGCGGGTGGGCGCTGCGGACGCCGTCGACGAACTGCGGGTACTCGTGCACCCGGTGCAGCTGCTCCCAGGCGGCGAGGACGGGGACGGCGAGGTCGATCTGTTCCTCAAGGATGCTCATCACGGTGCTCCGTGGCGGGGGCGCATGGGGGTCGCGGGGTACGGCGCGTAGTTCCAGCCTGCGCCCCGCGCGGGGGTCGGGCAAAGGCACGCCCCCGGGCGGGCGGCCGGCGCGGGGCTGCGGGAGACTGGGCGCATGCCGGAGCTGCCCGAGGTCGAGGCGCTGAGCGACTTCCTGTCCGAGCGGCTGACCGGGCGCGTCATCGCCCGGGTGCAGCCGGTCGCGATCAGCGCGCTGAAGACGTACGACCCGCCGGTCACCGCGCTGGAGGGGCGGACGGTCGGCCCGGTGACCCGGCGCGGCAAGTTCCTGGACATCGAGGCCGGCGGGCTGCACCTGGTGGTCCACCTGGCCCGGGCCGGCTGGCTGCGCTGGAAGGACGGCCTGCCCGCCGAACCGCCGCGCCCGAGCCCGAGGAACCCGCTGGCGCTGCGGCTGCGCCTGGCCGGGGAGGCCGGCGACGGCTTCGACCTGACCGAGGCGGGGACGAAGAAGGGCCTCGCGGTCTACGTGGTGAAGGATCCGGCCGAGGTGCCCGGGGTGGCCCGACTCGGCCCCGACCCGCTGGACCCGGCGTTCACCCTGGCGGACTTCGCCGCCCTGCTGAGCGGCGACCGGCGCCGGCTCAAGGGCGTGCTGCGCGACCAGGGCGTGCTGGCCGGGGTGGGCAACGCCTACTCGGACGAGGTGCTGCACGCGGCCCGGATGTCCCCGTACAAGCTGGCGTCCAGCCTGACCGAGGAGGAGGCGGCGCGGCTCTACGAGGCGCTCGGCGCCACGCTGCGGGACGCGGTGGAGCGCTCGCGGGGGCTGGCGGCGGGGGAGCTCAAGGCGGAGAAGAAGCTGGGGCTGCGGGTGCACGGCCGGACCGGCCTGCCCTGCCCGGTCTGCGGGGACACCGTGCGCGAGGTGTCCTTCGCGGACTCCTCGCTGCAGTACTGCCCGACCTGCCAGACCGGGGGGAAGCCGCTGGCGGACCGGCGGCTGTCGCGGCTGCTGAAGTGAGGGCACGGGCGGGGCGGGCCCGGTGCGGCCCGCCCCACCCGGGGTGGGTTTCCGTGGGGCTCCGGTGGGGGCGGGCCCGGCGCGGGTTCAGCGCTTGACGGCGACGCCGCCCCAGTAGTACGCGGCCTTCGGGTCGGCCGGCGGCTCGCCGTCCGGGCGCCAGGCGAGGACGGGGGAGAGGCCCGGCTCGACCAGGTCCCAGCCGTCGAAGAAGCGCAGGACGTCGTCGTGGGTGCGCGGGACGAGGGTCATGCCGCCGGCCCGGGCGGCCTCGGTGACCTTGCCGACCGCCTCCGGGTCGAAGTCCTGGGTGGGGGTGGTGAGGGCGATGCAGCTGCCGGCGGGCAGGGCGTCGCGCAGGGCGGCGACCCGTCCCCACGGGTCGTCCTCGTCGGCGATGAGCATCAGCACGGCGATCATCAGCAGGCCGACCGGCTGGGTGAGGTCCAGCGTGGCGGTGAGCGCCGGGTCGGTGAACAGTTCCTCGGGCTTGCGCAGGTCGGCGTGGATGTAGGTGGTCCGGCTGGCGGGGCTGGACACCATCAGGGCGCGGGCGTGGGCGAGCACGATCGGGTCGTTGTCGACGTAGACCACCCGGGTGCCGGGGCTGACCGCCTCGGCGATCTCGTGGGTGTTGGGCGAGGTGGGGATGCCGGTGCCGAGGTCGAGGAACTGGCGGATGCCGTGTTCCCGGGCGAGGTGGCGGACGGCCCGGCCCTGGAAGGCGCGGTTCGCCTTGGCCATCTGCTTGACGCTCGGCACGGCCTCCTCGATGGCCTGCCCCATGGCACGGTCCGGCGGGAAGTTGGTCTTGCCGCCCAGCCAGTAGTCGTACACGCGCGCCGAGTGCGGGGCGGTGGTGTCGACGCCGAACCGTTCCCACTGGCTCAGCTCGGCGGGGTCGTCGTCGGGCCGGCCCTGGTCCGGGATGTCCTGACTTGTCGTCATGGCCACGTCCTCTGATGGCAGATCATCACACTGGGGAAGGCACAGCGTAGCGGTCGGGAGGGGAGGCCGAGCGTCCGGTCGGGGAAGTCGCGGGGAAGCCGGGGGCGGGCGGGGTGCGCTTGCGCCGTCGGAGTGGTGATCGGGCCCGTCTGAGGCGCCATCGGGGAGCGGCGGCGCTACACGGGGGAAGCATTCAGAATGCTGTCAGATCATCAGATTTACTCACGAATGCCCTCGCGGCGACTGCTACTGGTCGCGGCCGGGATGTCCCTGCTCGGGGCGGCCGGCTGCGGCAGCCCCTGGAGCGACGCGGACGACGCCGGGGCGGGCGCCACGGCGCGGCCGCCGGGTGCCGCGCCGGAGGCCTCCGGACCGGGCTCCGGGCCGGAGGCGGCCCAGGCCGCCCCCTCCGCGGCGCCCCCGCCCGCCCCCACGGCTGCGCCGCCGCCCGCCGCCGCCCCGCCGATGCCCGCCCGCCGGCGGCTCACGGAGGAGGAGGCCAAGCCGGTCAACCAACTCGACCCGGGCCAGCGGGTGGTGGGGCTCACCATCGACGACGGGCCGGATCCCCGGTACACGCCGACCGTCCTGGCGCTGCTCCAGCAGTACGGGATCCGGGCGACGTTCTTCCTGGTCGGCGAGTGCGCCGTCGAGAACACCGGGCTGGTCCGGGAGATCGCGGACCGCGGCCACCACATCGGCAACCACACCTGGACCCACCCCGACCTGCGGCACATGTCCGACGAGGCGGTGCGGGACGAACTGGAGCGCACCTCCGACCTGCTGTACCGGACCACCGGGCGCCAGCCGTCCTGGTTCCGCGCGCCCGGCGGGGACTGGTCGCCGGTCGCGCTCAGGGTGACCACCGAGCTCGGGATGCGGCCGATGGGCTGGACGGTGGACCCGGAGGACTGGGCCACGCCCGGGACCTCGGTGATCACCGAGCGGATCCTCAAGAACGTCCGGCCGGGGTCGATCGTGCTCAACCACGACGGTGGCGGTGACCGCTCACAGACGGTGGCGGCGCTGAAGGCGTACCTGCCGGTGCTGGTCGACCAGGGGTACTCCTTCTCGGCCCCGTCGAACTGAGCGGGGGCGCGGGGCGGCGGGTGCGGGTGGCGGTTTCCCGATGAAGGTCGCGGCTTTACCGCTTAAACCACCCGAAAGAGTGGCTTGGGAGAACCGTTTCTGCTGATTTTGGGCCTCTAGGGTGATCTCGCATCAATGCATCAGGTACCACCAGGTACCTCCTGAAAGGCCATCAATCATGCGTCTCCGCAACACCGCACTCGCCGTCGCCAGCGCCGTCGCCCTCGTCCTCGCGGTTCCGACCTCCGCCGGCGCCGCCACCGGCGACTTCCTCTACAAGGTCGGCCCCGGTGTGCCGGCCGGGCTCGCCGACCCGGAGAGCGGCCAGTGCATCAACCTGTTCGGGGCCACCGAGAAGGACCCGGCCTTCGCGCCGGAGAACTTCACCACCTCGACGGCCACGGTCTTCCTGGACTTCGACTGCAAGGGCGACGTCTTCTACGTCATGAACCCCGGCAAGAAGCTCGGCGACCGGCTGAAGCTGCGCTCCGTGGTCTTCTCCTGAGTGGGGTGGCCCGGGCCGGACGGTCGGCGTAGCGTCGAACTGTCCGGCCCGGTCGCCGGCGCCCCGCCGTGCCCGTGCGCGGCTCGCTGTGCCCGTGGTCGGGCGCCCCAAGCCTGGGCAGAGCGAAGGAGGGCCTGGGATGACCGGCAACGGCTATGCACACCCCGAGGCGCTGGTCCGCACCGAGTGGCTGGCCCGCCACCTGGACGACGGGACGATCCGGGTCGTCGAGGTGGACGAGGACACCACCGCCTACGACCGGGACCACATCCCCGGCGCGATCGGCTGGAACTGGACCACCGACCTGCACAGCCGGGTCGGCCGCGACTACGCCGACCGGGAGGGCGTCCAGCACCTGCTGCGGGCGGCCGGCGTGGAGGACGACACCACCGTGGTGCTCTACGGCGGCAACAACAACTGGTTCGCCGCGTACGCCTACTGGCTGCTGCGGTTGCGCGGCTTCGGGCCCGTGCGGCTGCTGGACGGCGGGCGCAAGAAGTGGGAGCTGGAGGGGCGCGGGCTCACCGAAGAGGTGATGGACTACCAGCACACCGCCTACCGGCTGACCGGGCCCGAGCGCCCGGAGCTGCGGGCGCTGCGGGACGAAGTGCTCGGCAAGGCCGAGCTGTTCGCCAAGCCCGGTTCGGACGCGGTGCTGGTCGACGTCCGCTCGCCCGCCGAGTACCGGGGCGAGCTGATCGCCCCGCCGCACCTGCCGCAGGAGCAGGCGCAGGTGCCCGGGCACATTCCCGGCGCGGTGAACGTCCCCTGGTCGCAGGCGGCCAACGACGACGGGTCGTTCCGCTCGGCGGAGGAACTGCGGGCGCTGTACGCGGGGAAGGGCGTGGAACCGGAGCGCGAGGTGATCGCGTACTGCCGGATCGGCGAACGGTCGGCGCACACCTGGTTCGCGCTCACCGAGCTGCTGGGGTACCCGCACGTGAAGAACTACGACGGCTCGTGGACGGAGTACGGCTCGCTGGTGCGGGCGCCGGTGACGCTCGGCGGGTGAGGGGGCGGCGGGTGAAGGGGCGGCGGGTGAAGGGGGTCAGGAGTGAGTGGGCCGGGGGGTGAGGGGTCGGGGCGTGAGGGACGGGTGGGGCGCGGGGGGCCGGCGGGGTGTGTGACGGTGCCGCGGCGGTGCCGTGTCGGCCTGTTTCTTTTCATGAACATCTCACAATTGGGGAGTGGAGCGGGAGCCACCGGGACATGGATCGATCCGACCCATCGTCCCAGTGACCCTGGAGGACCACGTGCGCAAGAGGCTGATCGTCTCTGCTGCCAGCGCCCTGAGCCTGTTCCTGGCCGTCCCCGCCTCGGCGGCCGACTTCCAATCCGGCGCGGCCGGCATCGGAGACCCGTACTACCCGACCTACGGGAACGGCGGGTACCGCGTCTCGCACTACGACATCCGGCTGAAATACCAGCCCGCCACCGACGAGCTGGAGGGCACCACCACCATCCTCGCCACGGCGACCGAGAACCTCTCCCGCTTCAACCTCGACTTCGCGCTGAACGTCCAGGAGGTCCGGGTCAACGGACGTCCGGCGACCTTCGCCACCAGCGGCGAGCAGGAGCTGGAGGTCACGCCCGCCCGGCCGCTCGCCAAGGGCATCCAGGCGACCGTGGTGGTCCGCTACAAGGGCGTCCCGTCCACCGTGAAGAAGTACGGCTTCACCGCCTGGCTGCGCACGCCGGACGGCGCGGTGGCCGCCGGCGAGCCCGAGTCGGCGTGGTGGTGGTTCCCGAGCAACGACCACCCGAGCGACAAGGCCACCTTCGACGTCTCGGTCCAGGTGCCGGACGGCAACCAGGTGATCAGCAACGGCATCCTGACCAGTGCCGTCTCCCAGGCCGGCTGGACCCGCTACAGCTGGCGCGAGAACAAGCCGCAGGCGACCTACCTGGCCACCCTCGCGGTCGGCAAGTTCGACGTCACGACCGACACCACGCCGAGCGGGCTGCCCGTCTACAACGCGTACAGCAAGGACCTCGGCGAGGACACCGACGCGGCCAAGGCCAGCGTCGAGCGCACCGGCGAGATCGTCGACTGGCTGAGCGGCTACTTCGGCGACTACCCGTTCAGCTCGGTCGGCGGCTACGTGCCCAACGTCAAGACCGGCTTCGCCCTGGAGACCCAGACCCGGGTCTTCTACAGCCCCCGGCAGTTCGCGCGCGGCTCCAACACCTCCGTCGTTGTCCACGAGCTGGCCCACCAGTGGTACGGCGACAGCGTCTCGGTCTCGCACTGGAGTGACATCTGGCTGAACGAGGGCTTCGCCCGGTACTCGCAGTTCCTCTGGTCCGAGCACGAGGACGAGGGCACGGCGCAGGAACTCGCCGACTACGTCTACGCCTCGCACCCGGCCGACGACCCCTTCTGGACCGTCAAGCCGGGCGACCCGGGCGCCGCCAACCAGTTCGCGAACGCCGTCTACGACCGGGGCGCGGTGGCCATCCAGGCGCTGCGCAACGCCGTCGGGGACGACAAGTTCTTCCGGATCCTGAAGGGCTGGCCCACCGAGCGCCGCTACGGCAACGCCTCCGTCCCGGAGTTCCAGGCGTACGCGGAGAAGGTCTCCGGGAAGAAGCTCGGGGACCTCTTCGCCACCTGGCTGTTCACCGCCTCGAAGCCGGCCGCCGGGCCGGCGCCGGCCGCAGCGGCGGCCTCGCTCGCGCCGGGTGCCGGCGCGGGACAGGACGCCGGGCGGCTGCCGGCGGAGCCGAAGTCCTGGAAGAAGATCCAGGAGACCAACTCGCTGCACGACGAGGAGCGTTGATTCCTGGGTCCGTTGAGCCCCCGGATGTGACCTGGTGACCTGGTGACCTGGTGACGGGCGTGGTCCGGTCGGCCGCTTGAGGAAGCGGGCGGTCGATCGGGCTACGCCGCTCCGGGGCCGTCCGCCGCCAGCAGCTCGGTGAGGCGGCGGACGGTGAAGGGTATGAGCTCCCGGACCGGGATCAGCCGACAGGGCGCGTTGCCGACCAGCACCTCGCGGATGCCCGCCCGCTCCTCGAACTCCTTTCCCACGGCCGGGAAGTGGGTGTCGTTGTCGTCGCCCACGTCGGGTGCCTCGATCCAGACCCGCTCGCCCTGGATCGCCATCGGGAAGCGCCGGAGCTTGAGGCGGCGGTTGGGCGCGAAGGTCTCTGCGTAGTGCAGGAAGGTGTTGCGGTTGTGCCCGACACCGATCAGCAGCACGTACCCGCCGAGGTCGTGCAGCGCGCCGAAGGGCGACTCGCGGCCGACCGCGAAGCCCAGCGAGCGGCGGGCGGTGACCTCGCGGGCGTGCGCCCCGACCGCGGCGACCGAGGCCTGCGGATGCGTGCTGCGCAGGCTCTCCGGCAGCGCGCGCAGCGCCTCCGGTACGGCGCCCATCAGTGAGGGGAGCCCGGGGTGGAACAGCGGGACGGCGGCGCGCCGTTCGGCGACCTCGGGGCTCGGCAGGCCGGTGTGCTCCGGTGCCGGGTCCCGGACGACGGCGGTGGTGAAGGTGGGCACCGCGACCGTGCCGCCGGGCCCGACCGCCTCGCGCAGGCTGGCCACCACGGACGCGGCACCGCCGTCGACCCGGCCGAGGCTGGAGAGCGAGGAGTGCACGATCATCGCCATGCCCTCGCGGACGCCCACCCGCCGCCAGCCCTCGACGAGATCGGCGGTGCTGAGCGGCGCTTCGAGCGGTGCGTCGAGCGGGGTGGTGCGCGGGCCGGCGCTGTGCGCGGTGGTGCGGTGCGCGGTCATGGTGCCCCCTGGCGGTGCTGTGCAGGTGCTGGTGGGATCGTTCGGGGCCGACCATAGCGCGTGACACTGACAACCGGTCAGGACGGGGTGGCGGTCCGGCAGTCCGTCCTGACCGGTCGTGCGGTGCAAGGTCGGAGGCCGTTCAGGGCCTCGACCCCGTCGCTTCGGCCAGCACCCGGGCCTCCTGCTCGGGCGTGAAGCCGTGGCCGAGGGGCGGTTCGCCGCGCTCGCGGTCCCAGGCGAGCACGTCGGCGGCGGTGACCGCGAGCGGGGTCGCCGGCATCCCGGCCGCCCTGGCCCGGGCGGCGCTGCGCTGCTGTCCGGGCCAGAGCGGCGCGGCCCGGACCAGCGGGAAGAACGGCGGCGGCGCGCTCTCCGGCGGCACCGGGACGACCTCCACCTCGGTGCCCGCGACCTCGGCGCAGGTGGCGATCAGCCCGCCCAGTGTGGTCGGTTCGGCCGGGCCGACGGCGTGGAAGGCACCCGCCCGGCCGTCCTGGAGCAGCCGGACCACCAGCCGGGCCAGGTCGCGCACGTCGACCACCTGGACGGGCTGCTCCGGCCGCCCCGGCAGCGCGATCCGCCCGCCCCGGGCGGCCCGGCGCGCCCAGTAGGTGAGCCCGCGCTGCTCGTCGTGGGGGCCGGCCACCTTTCCGGGGCGCACGATCGTCGCCCCGTCCCCGTAGCGGGCGGTGACGTCGTCCTCGCAGGCGACCTTGAGCCGGCCGTACGTCTCCTCGGTGAGCTGCTCGGCGTCGCGCAGCGGTGCGCGGCGCGGGACGGACTCGTCCGAGCCGGGGGTGAGACCGGCGCGCTCGTACACCGCGTGGCTGGAGATGAACAGGTAGCGGCCGACCCGGTCGCCGAGCGCGTCCATGGCCTGGCCGACCTGGCGGGGGCGGTAGCCGCTGACGTCCACCACCGCGTCCCAGCGGCCGCCGCGCAGGGCGGTGTAGTCGCCGGTGTCGCGGTCGCCGATCAGGTGGGCGGCGGCGGGGAAGAGGCCGGGGTTGGTCCGGCCGCGGGTGAACAGGGCGACCTCGGCGCCACTGCGCAGGGCGTCGTCGGCGATCGCGCGGCCGACGAAGGAGGTGCCGCCGAGGAGGAGGATCCGCATGGGCCCAGCGTAGCGGCGGGGCCGGGGGAACAACGGATGGTGAGGGGGCGCCGGAGGGCACCGCGCATCACGCGGTGCCCTCCGGACAAGGGCCTAGGCTGCTTCGAGAGCGCGGGCCTCGGTGAGGATCAACTCCTCGATCCCGTAAAGGAAGCGCTCCATCGCCGGGCGCGGGAGCACCGCCGGGTCGGCCGTCATGGTCAGGCTCAGTGCGCCCGGGGACTGCAGCGCGTCCAGGGCGTAGGTCAGGCCGGGGCGGGGCTCGAACTCCACCGGCCAGGTCAGGGTGGTCACGTCCTCGCCTGTCCCGGTGTCGGGGGATGCGGTGACCAGCTCGCGGGTGTCGTTGAAGATGCAGGACCGGTCCGCGAGCGGGACGCCCTCGGCGGCGAGCCGCCCGATCTCGGCCTCCAACCGGAGCTTGTCGTAGTAGGCGTGGCGGTAGGCGCCGATCGCGGCGGCGTTGGTGCGTCGGACGACGTCCCCGAACTCGGCGGTGGCGTCCGGGAGGTGGAACAGCCCGTCGCCCGCGACCACGCTCACCGCGTTGGTCAGCTCGGGCAGGAAGCGGTTGCTCACCACGACGTTCAGCACCGCGTCCGTCGAACCCGACAGCCGGGCCGTCATCGCCGCCGTCGCCGCCAGCAGCACCGAGGAGGAGGTCACCCGGTGGGCGGCCGCCACCCGGTCCACCGCGCGGGGCAGCGCGGGCGAGCGCAGGACGGCGTTCGGGAACCCGGTGGCCGGCGTGGCCGGCTCACCGGGCGGGGGGAACAGCCGGGCCGGGGCCAGCCGCAGCTTGCGCAGGAACTGCTTGCGGGCGCCCTCGTCCCGCCGCCGACCGCGCTCCGAGGCCTGGAACTCCGCCTCCTCCAGCGGTTGCTGGGCGGGCTCGCGGATCTTGGCCAGCTCGTCCGGCGAGGTGCCCTGGCAGAGCGCGGTCAGGTCGGCCACCAGGCGGCTCATCCCCGTGCCGTCGACCGCGGTGTGCGAGAGCACCAGGCTCACGTACCGGGCCGACCCGCCCGTCTCCACGACGCCGACCCGGATCGGCCACTGGGCGGCGGTGTCGAACGGCAGCGCCGCCAGCTCCTCGTGCAGCCGCGCGCCCGCCTCGACCGGATCGGCCGGCTCCGCGCAGTGCCGTACCTCCACCTCCAACCGGCCCTCGGGGTCGACTACTTGGCGCAAGCGGCCGGCCTCGCCCGGCACCAGGCGGGTGTGCAGCGAGTCGTGCAGATGGAGCAGTCGCTCCAGGCCGGCGAGCAGGACGGGCAGCGGCAGCCCGGGGTCGAGCGGCGCAGCCGCGGCGATGTTGTAGCGCGGCGCGTCGGCCGGGGCGAGCCGGCTCACGGCGTCCCGGATGGCCTGTTGGCCCCAGGTGGCGGGACCGGACCCGGCCCGGCCGGACGAGAAGGCGATGTGCAGCAGTTGACGAGTGGTCACCGTGTGGCTCTCCGATGTGGCGGTGGATCGTGACGTCGTGCCGGTGCGTTGGGAGCGCGGATGCTGCTGGGGAGAGTGTGGCGCACCGCCTGCCCGCCGTCGAGGCCCGGAGCCCGGGGGCCGGGGCTCGGGCGGGCGCGCGGCCGGGGCTTCCGCATCTATCTCGACGTGAAGTATCTTGATGTCGAGATTGATGCCGATCATGCAACGGGGGCCTGCCATGCGGGGGAACGGACTGATGGCGCAGCTGCGGAAGCCGCCGGGCGGGCGGGACGCGCGGATCATGCTGCTGGCGCAGTGCGTCGACCGGACCGGGAGCGGGGTGTGGGCGGCGGCCTCGGTGCTGTACTTCACCTACGTGTGCGCAATGGACGCCCGACAGCTCGGCGTGCTGCTGGGCGTGGGCGCGGCGGCGGGGATCGCCGGGTCCCCGCTCGCCGGGCGGGCGGCCGAACGGCTGCCGGTGCGGTGGCTGCTGATCGGGTGCCACCTGCTGCGGATCGGGACGATGGGCCTGCTGCTGGTCGTCGACGACTTCGCCACGCTGCTCCCCGCCGTCGCCCTGACCTGCCTGGCCGAACGGGCGGCCAAGACCCTGGAGATGCTGTTCGCCACCCGGATCGCGGGCGAGCGGCGCGGCACGTACCAGGCGCTGTTCCGCAGCGTGGCCAACGCCGGGTACGCGCTCGGCGCGGGCATCGCGGCGATCGGCCTGGCGATGGGCACCACGACCGCCTACCGCGCGCTGATCGTGGCCAACGCGCTCTCCTTCGTCCTCGCTGCCGTCCTGGTCTGGCGCACCCGGGAGCCGGCCGGGCGCGGCCTGGTCGCGGCGGCCTCCGGGGAGGAACCCGCCGCCGCCCCGGCGGCCGTGCCGAGCCCCTGGCGCGACCGGGGCTACCTGCTGTTCGTCGCGCTGGACATGCCGCTGAACCTCGACGACTCGATCCTCAACGTCGGCCTGCCGCTCTGGCTCGTCCACCACACCGGCGCGCCGCACGCCGTCGTCCCGGCCTTCCTGATCCTCAACACGGTGCTCGTGGTGCTCCTGCAACTGCGCGTCTCGGCGCGGGCGGAGGGCCCGCGCGGGGCGGCCGCGGCGGTGGGCTGGTACGGCCTGACGCTGCTCGGCTGCTGCCTGCTGACCGCGCTCGCCACCGGCGGCGGGCCGTGGACGGCCTCGCTCGCGCTGCTCGCCGCGGCGATGCTGGTCACACTGGCGGAGCTGATGCGCTCGGTGAGCTCCTGGGAGCTGGCGGTCGTCCTGGCGCCCCCGGGGGCCCAGGCCTCCTACCTGGGGGTGGCCGGGATGGCCCAGTCGGTGCAGAAGTCGGTGGGCCCGCTGCTGCTCACCGGCGTGGTGATGACGGCCGGTCCGGCCGGCTGGCTGGCCCTCGGCGCGGCGACCGTCGGCCTCGGCGCGCTCCAGCGCCGGGCCAGCCTGCGCCGGCTGGCGGCGCTGGCCGGCCCGGCGGCCGAGCCGTCGCCGCGGGTGGGCGCGGCGGTCGGCTGATCCGGCGCGTCGCGGCCGCCGGGCGCCCGCCGGGCCCGGTGCCGCCGGCGGGCCGGGACGGACGGCGGAGGGGGCGTCAGGGCCTCGTGACCTGCGGGGGGACGGTCGGCCGCACTACCGCGGGGCGGCTCGTCAGATCGGCTGGCGGGCCATTTCCGCCGGTCCGGGCCGGGTGGCGGTGACGACGTGGTAGTCGAGGAGGCCGCTGCGCCAGGCGGGGAGGAAGTTGCGGCTCCAGTGACCGGGAGGGACGGCGTCGGTGAGATAGCGGTCGAGGCCGGGCCAGACGGCGTCGCCGATGGACTCGGTGGTGATGGTGGTGAAGCCGGCCGCGGTGAGGTCGCTGGTGAAGGCGGCGAGGGGATGGGGGACGTCGAGGCCGTCGGCGAAGCTGGCGAGGAGGATGCTCAGGCGCTCGGTGATGTCCGGTCCGGCGGCGGCGAAGAAGGTGGTCACGACGAGTCGGCCGCCCGGGCGTAGGACGCGGGCGGTCTCGCGGGCGAAGCCGGTGAGTTCGCGGAAGTGCTGGGCGGCCTCGACGGAGTAGACGCCGTCCAGGGAGGCGTCGGCGAAGGGGAGTTGGTTGGCCGATCCGAAGGTGTAGGCCAGCCGATCGGGGTAGGTGGCCAGGGCTTTGGCGTTGACGGCGCGGGCGCGCTCGATCTGGTCCGGGTGGATGTCGACCCCGGTCACGCCCCCGAACCGGAACTCGCGCAGGGCGAGCGCCGCGCCGAGCCCGCGCCCGCAGCCGACCTCGGCCAGCCGCAGCCGCTCACGTGGCTCCGCGAACTCCCGCAGGACCCGGCGGTAGAGCTGCTCCTGGCTGTGGACCCGGTCCTCGGTCGTCGGGGCGGTGAGGTCCATGTCCTGCCAGTAGCCGAAGTTGATGAATCCACCGGCGAAGCTCGCGGCCCGGGACAGATCGCCGGCACCGTAGGTCCGGCGTACGGGGGCGGGGATGTGGTCGTGGCTCATGATGGTCGGTCTCCCGGTGTGTGATGTACCCGGTCTCGGCGGTGGAGTGACGACCCCGGACCGGGGGCGCTGAACGCGCAGTGTGACGGTGTGGCGGCGCTGTGACCGGCTCCGCGGTGTTCGGCGCCCGTCGGGCGCGCCGAGGTACGTACCCAAACCGGTGGTGATCCGAACACGGTACGTGATGGACCCCGGTCCGGGGCGGGAAAGGGGCGCGGAGGTGGCCCGGGGGGCTCAGAACACCGCCGCACTACCCTGGGCGGCTACCGGGCGCGCGGACTTCCTGCGGGAGGCGGCCGACGGGGCGCCGGGGCGCAGGGCGTGTCGTGCGGGCCGACCGGCCCGTTACCGGGACGTCTGAACAGGAGAGGGGATTCCTTGGGGAACAGCGGAGGTGCCGCGGCGCATTCCGGCATCGACTTCCAGCAGCGCGTGGCGGCGCTCGCCATGTGCCACATGCTGTGCGACCTCGCCGATCTGAGCCTGCTGGGGCTCGACGGCACGGGCCGGGTCGAGGAGTTGCGGTTCGAGACGGAGGACGAGATCGACGACCTCGTGCTGGTCGGGCCCGGGGTGCGGTACTTCGTCCAGGCCAAGAACACGATCAGCGTGTCGGCCGCGCCGACCTCGGACTTCGGGTCGGTGCTGGGCCAGTTCGTGCGGCAGTACGTGACGGACAGCCGGCCCGGGGACGTCTATCTGCTGGCGACCTCGACCGAGGCGTCCGCCCGGGTGCGCAGGGAACTGCGCAAGTTGACGGAGGCCGCGCGGCTGAGCCGGTCGAGCAGCGCGGAGCTCCCGCTCAACGGGGCCGAGCGGGACGTCCTGGAGAAGACCGAGGGGCTTGTCCGGGCGCACTACCAGACGGCGACCGGGCGCGCGATCACGGCGGTGGAGCTGCGGGAGATCCTGGCCCGGATCAGGGTCAGCTCGCTGGACGTGCGGGAGGGCGGTTCGCTGGAGTCGGCCGCGCTGCTGATGCTCAGCGTCCGGTCGGCGATCGGACCGCGGCTGCTCTGGGGCGGCCTGATCGCGTTGGCGGTGTCGCTGGCACGGGACAGGCTCGCGATCGATGCCGAGGGTCTGCGGGCGCGGATGGGCAAGTACGTCCGGGACCACCCGGAGCCGCCGGGGCCCGGCGCGAGCGGGCTGCTGAACCGGGAGACGGTGGCCGGGCTGGCGTTCGGCCGGGAGGTGGTGCTCGCGGAGGCCTCCTTCGAGGGGTACGAACTCGTCATCGCGGACTTCCGCAGGTTCGACGAGGCCGGGGCGAAGCGCGTCACCTTCGCGGACGGGCACGTCGAGTGGGCGCCGGGGGAGCGGTGGAGGGTCGTCGGACGGTGGGCCACCTGGGCGGGACTGGAAAGGCACCTCGAAAACCGTGCGGAGGAGTACCGGGACCGGCGGGTGCTCATGATCCCCGCCACGTTCACGGACGACCCGAGTGACGCACCGGCGGCCCGCGCGCACGCGGAGCACTGCGCGAACCTCGCCGAACGCGTCGAGGACGCCTTCGGCTGCCGGCACTGCGGCGACGCCGTGTCCGAGGCGGGCGCACCGCTGATCGAGGTCGACGAGGAGGGCCGCCCCGAGGACATCGGCCTGGTGCACGAGGAGTGCCTGCGGCCGACGGACCGGGTGCTCGGCGGGGTGGACGGCGAACTCCTCCGGGAGAATCCGCGGTTGCGCAACTTCGACTACGCGGGCTGGATCGCCGCCCTCCAGGGCGGCCAGTGGATGTTCGGCGGGATCGCGAGGGCGCAGCTGCCGGTCGCCCGCATCGCCTGGAAGTCGGAGTACGACGACTTCTCCCGGGGCGGCTGGTGTGTCCGGATCTCGTTGGAGGACGGCGGCGCGAACTACGTCACCGACCGCGGTCGGGTGGCCCGGCGCTCGGAGCGGAGGGCGGCGGAGGGCGCCGAGCGGATGAACGCGGACTTCGCCGCCGCGCGGAGGTCGGGGGATCCTTGGTGCTACACGCCCGACGGCTCCGGATTCGCCCCCTACTCGAGGCTGCTCCGCCAAGGGGAGGAGCCGATCCCGTGCGTCCGGGCCAAGGCGGTGCGGTACACCCGGGCCATCGGGGAGGCCTACTCGGACTGCCGGCGGTACTACGCGCCACTGGCGTACCTGGTGGACGCGGAGACCGGGGACCCCGTGGTCGTGGACGGGGTGATCACACTGCTCACCGATCCGCTGGAGCTGGACTCCTACGTGCGGAACTGGGCGCGCAGCGGCGTCGAGCTGCCCGAGTTCACGGTGGCCGGGATCCTGAGCGACGAGCAGTTCGACCGCTTCGTCCGGCTGGCGATGACGCGGGGCACGAACCTGGTCGTCAACCCGAAGCTGGCCCTGGACGGCTCCCTGGTGAGCGGGTACCTGTTGGACGTCTTCGAGGACCTGACGCGGGGCGCCGCGCCGGTCCTGTAGCGGGGCCGGGTGCCCGGGGCCGGGGCCTCGGGCACCCGGCGGGGTCACCAGCCGAGCAGGTGGGTGCGGTGGGTGAGGGCGGCGAGGATGGACTCGGCGGCGCCGGCGGGGGTGAGGGAGCTGGTGTCCAGGGTGTGCGGGCCGGGGACGGCGCCCGGGGTGGGCTGGAGGACGACGAGGTGGAGGGCGGCGCCGGTGGTGCGGCTCTCGCGGCGGAAGGTGTCGAGGGTGGGCGGGGCGGCCGGGCACTCGACGATGACCTGGTAGCCGCCGGTCGCGTAGGCGAAGGCGGCCTGCGCGGCTGCGGCGAGGGCGGTGGTGTTCTGCCGCTCGGCCTCGGGGAGGTGCGGCGGGAGCTGGCCGCGCCGGATGACCCGCAGGAAGTCGTGCGCACGCAGGTGGACGCTCGGGTGCAGCTCCTCCGCGAGCCGGCTCGCGACCGGGCTCTGGCCGGCCCCGGCCGGGTCGACGAGGACGAGGACGCCGCCGGCGCCCCGGCCGCCCCCGAGCTCCGGCCCACCTACGGTCGTACGGTTCACAGCTGCTGATCCCTTCGCGGGCCGGGGACGGACGGGTAGCCGGGGCGAGGCGGTCGGAGTGCGGACGGGCCGGCCGGCCCGGATACGGACAGCCGACCGCCTCGTCCCTACGACTGGTGCTTTCGGGGATCAACCTAGTCCACGCCGGTGCCCCGAGTCGTCCCCACTCCTGCACCGGGGCGCTCAGCGGTCCTCGACGCGCAGCACGATCGGGTTGGTGAGGGCCGCCATCGGGCCCCAGGGGAGGTCCGGGCCCATCGCGTTGCCCTTGCCGGGCGACCCGTCCGGCTTCGGGTGGCGGACCTCGGCCCGGACGTAGGCGGCGAGCGAGGCCGTCGTGCGCCAGACCACCGTGCCGGAGCCGTCGGCGGGCAGTGACTCCTGGTGCAGCTGGCCCTCGTCGGTGAGGAGGCGGACCGTCCCGCCGGGCACGCCGGAGACGGCGAGCCGGACGTCCAGCGGGGCGTCCGCCGGGACGGCCAGCTCCTCGCCGATGCCGGCCCGGCGGCCGTGCCCGGTGACGGTGAACTCCAGCTGGACGGAGGCGGATTCGGCGAGCCAGCTGCGCCCGTCGCGCAGCCCGTCGAGGATCGCGTCCCGGGTGAGGTCCTCGGCCAGGACGACGTTGTGCGGGGAGCCGATGACCTGCGGGGCGCTGTGCGCGTCGCTGTTGCCCAGGGCGGGCAGCCAGGAACGGCCCTCGCGCAGGGCGACGGCGAGCCGGCCGTCCCAGGTGTCGACCGCGGACTCGTCGTCGTACGTCCAGGGCCCGTTCCACACCTCGACGCCGTCGGCCTGCTCGTAGCCGAACTTCCACTGGCAGGCGACGTACGGGCAGTACGGGTGCGCGGGCACCACCAGGCCGCCGGAGCGGTGGACCTGACGGACGAAGCGCGGGTACTCCTCGTCGCGGGAGCGGTAGCGCCAGTCGACGAACTGGCCCGCTTCGAGGCCGAGGGCCAGCCAGTGGCCGTTGCGGGTGGTGATCTCCTCGCCCGGGATGATCAGCAGGTCGGGGCCGGCCAGCGGGCCCCAGACCGCGTGCGAGGAACTGGTGTTGTGGTCGGTGGAGACGATGAAGTCGAGGCCGGCCGCGCGGGCTCCGGCGGCCACCTCCTCCGGGAGGCGCCGTCCGTCGGAGTGCACGGTGTGCAGGTGGCAGTCGCCCCGGTACCAGGCGCGGCCGCGGCCGCGGGCCCGCTCGGACGGGTAGTGCGGGGTGAACGCCGGCCCGGGGGCGCCGAACCGGAGGGTGACCTGGACGTGGTAGTCCAGCCCCTGCGGCGCGATCTGGTAGGGGCCGAGGGCGAGGTGCCAGGTGCCCGGGTTGATCGGGCCGGGGAGGTAGCCGGGGGTCGCTGTGTCGCGGGCGAGGCTGAACTCGGTACGGAAACCGCCGGACCAGCCGCGGAACCCGGGGCCGCCGAGGTCGGTGCCGCGTTCGTCGAAGATGCCGATGTCGCAGGAGTTGCCGGGGGTGCCGGCCGGGACCGGGGGCTTGTCGTAGCCGTAGCTGACGGCGATCTCGCGGACACCGGCGGGGACTTCGACGGGGAGGTGGACGAAGTCGGGGGAGCCGGTGGGGAGGTGGCCGGTGAGGGTGAGGGTCCGCTCGGTGCCGGGGGTGCCGGGTGCGCCGGGTGTGTCGGGTGCGGAGGCGGCGGCGGGGGTGGTCGCGGCCAGGCCGAGGGCGGCGGCGGCTCCGGTGGTGAGGCCGGTGCGGAGGAGGTCGCGACGGGCGGGACGTGGGGTGTCGTGGTCGGCGGGCATCGGGTCCTCCGGGGCAGGGCGGGCGGGGTCCGTTCGGCTCCTTACCCGTGGCGGTGAATCAGGGGTGAGCCGGGGCCCACGGGCGGGGGGCGGCTCGGTGAAGGGGGTCGCCGTCGGCCGGGTCGGCGAGTTGCGGGCGGTGACGAATAGTCCGTTCATATTCATAGCGAGCGGATCGGATCATCGCGGAGGAGACGGGTGTGGCACTGAGTCGGCGGGCGCTGCTGGCGGCGGTGGCCGGGAGCACGCTGGCGGGGTGCGGGCCCTCGGCGGGCGGCGGGGCGGCGGCCCCGGCGGCCTCGGTGGCTTCCGCTTCGGTTTCCGAGGCCGCCGAGGCCTCCGAGGCCTCGGCGATATCGGCGGCGACGCCGTCGGAGCCCCCGACGCCCGCCCCGACCACCCCGACCACCCCGACCGCTGCGCCCGGGCGCCCGGAGCCGACCCGGGCCGAGCTGGTCGCCCGGTACGGCGGCGCCGAGCCGAAGCAGTGGGGGATGGAGGTCACCGGGGTGATCACCGAGCTGCCCGCCGGCGAGATCGCGATGGCGCTCACCTTCGACGCCTGTGGCGGCCCCGGCGGGAACGGGTACGACGCCGACCTGATCGACTTCCTGCGGAAACGTTCCGTCCCCGCCACGCTCTTCCTGAACGCCCGCTGGATCGACGCCAACCCGGACGTGTTCGAGCAGCTCGCCGCCGACCCGCTCTTCGAGATCGGCAACCACGGCACCGTCCACCGCCCGCTCTCGGTCACCGGCCGCTCCGCCTACGGCATCGCCGGCACCGGTGGCGTCGGCGAGGTGTACGACGAGGTCGCGGGCAACGCGCACAAGCTCGCCGGGCTGCTCGGCCGCCCGGTGCGCTTCTTCCGCTCCGGCACCGCGCACTACGACGACGTCGCCGCCCGGGTGGTCGCCGACCTGGGGGAACGCGCCGCGGGCTTCACCGTGAACGGCGACGGCGGGGCGACGCTCAGCGCCGTCGAGGTGCGGCAGGAGATCGCGGCGGCCCCGCCCGGGGCGATCGTGATCTGCCACATGAACCACCCGGGCGGCGGTACCGCCCCCGGGGTGGTGGCGGCGGTGCCGGGGCTGCTGGCGGCGGGGCGGCGCTTCGTCCGGCTGTCGGACGTGATGCGGTGAGGCGCGGGCGTGCCGCGCTGCGGCGACGTGCGCGGACCGCGTTGCGGCGTTAGGCCAGTCGGAGGCCTCCCGGGTGCTCCTCCTCGATGATCCGGACCAGCCAGTCGAACACCGTCGGCCCCTTGCCGGCCCTGGCGGCGGCGAGGTCGGCGCGGACGTGCTCGCGGTTGGCGGGGTGGCAGTGGGCCAGCCGCAGTTCCAGCTGGCGGACCGTCTCGGGGTAGCCGAGGTTGCGCCGGGAGACCGCGTGGTCGCGCCACTCGATCAGGTAGTCGCCGTCCTCGGGGGTGCCGTAGCCGCCGCGCAGGCAGTCGGCGAAGGCGTCGAGGTTCCGGCCGAAGTAGCCGTCGCTGCCGATGGTCTCACCGACCACGTCCCAGAAGTCGTCCAGCGTGTGGATCCGGGTGCCAGCTATCACATAGGTCACGGTCACGGGGTCGAGGATATGCCGAGTGCGGTCGTCGGTGCGCCGGACTACCGGGCGACCGCGATGGCGGTGGCGAGCAGGCCGTCACCGACGGCCCAGCGGCCCTCGAAGCCCTCGATGCGGCGGCCGTTGACGTTCGGGCCGGGGACCAGCAGCCGGGCGGTGAAGGAGCCGTCGGGGGAGAGGACCAGGTCGGCCTCGCTGAAGTCCAGGAACTGCTCGGTGAGCGGGAACCACGCCTTGTACACGGATTCCTTGGCGCTGAACAGGATGCGGTCCCACGGGGTGCCGGGGTGTTCGGCGAGCAGTTCGACGATCCGCTTCCCCTCCTCGGGCAGCGCGATGACGTCCAGGACGTCGTCCGGAAGCGGCAGGGCGGGCTCGGCGTCGATGCCGACCGAGGCGAGGTCGCCGGAGTGGGCGACGGCCGCCGCTCGGAAGCCCTCGCAGTGGGTGAGGCTGCCGACGACGCCGTCGGGCCAGCTCGGGGCGCCGCGCAGGCCGGGGACCAGCGGGCGGTAGGGGATGCCGAGGCGGGTGAGGGCGGTGCGGGCGCAGTGGCGGACGGTGGTGAACTCTCGGCGGCGCTTGGCCACCGCCTGGACGACGGCGGCCTCCTCGGCCGGTTCCAGCCGGGCCTCCGGCGGGTCGTCGTAGGACACCTCGGTCACGACGGCGTCCGGCAGCAGGTCCCCGATCACACGCTCCCCCTCGGTCGGTGCGCGGACGGCCGCCGCGCGGATCGAGCCTAACCCGGGTGGGGGTGGTCCCGGCGGGCCTTCCGGGGAAGATCCACCGGGACCACCCGGAGCATCGGGAGCACCGGGACCACTGAGGCCAACTCGCGGTACTGCTCGGCGCCGTCCAGCGACCGCAGCGGCCGGCCGAGGCCAGGCCCCAGCTGCGCGGGTAGCGCACCAGGCTCTGCGGGCCGCCGATGAGCGCGATCTCGCGCTCGACGTCCGGGTTCCAGTCGTCGGGCAGGTTCGGGTGGTGGAGGAAGCGGCTGAAGTAGCTGCGGGTGCCCTCGGGGAAGTGGCCGGCGGCGAGTTGGCGGGCGAAGCGGCTGCGGCGCAGTTCGTCCCAGCCGCCGTCGTGGCGGCCCCGGTGACGGGCAGGGGGAAGAGGCCGGTCAGGCCTTCCAGGACGCCGTAGTACTGGTCGAAGGCCTGCTGCAGCGGTCAGTTGGCGCGGTCGTCGGCGGCGCAGGGGGCGCGGCGGCGGGGGTCGGCCGGCGGGTCGGTGGGCGGGTCGACGGGCCGGTCGGTGTGCGGGGTGGTCTGCGGGGGGCTTTCGAGGGCTTTTGGGGAGGGGGCTAGCGGTGCCGGGCAGGCGTCGCGGCGAGGGCCCGGACGGGCCGGGCGTACAGCTCGCCGAGCACCGGGGCGCCGGCGGCGACGGCTAGCGCGTCGGGGCCCCGCTGCTGGGCGATCAGCAGGTCGGCGTCCCGGTGCAGGTGTGAGCGGAGGGTGAACTCGGCCCGTACGACGTCGAGATAGGCGGGGTCGAGGACGGCGAAGGTCTCGGTGAGCACCAGCAGATCGGGGTTGACCACGTCCGCGAGCAGGGCGAGGGCGCGGCCGATGGTCCGGGCCCGCTCGCGGACCAGCCGGTCCGCCCGGGGGTCGCCCTGCTGGACGGCGGCGATCAGCTGGGCGCGGTCCGGCTTGGCGGTGATCCCCTCGGCGGCAGCCGCTTCGAACAGGGTGGTGTCGGAGGCTGCGACCGAGAGGCAGCCCCGGCGGCCGCAGTGACAGAGTGCGGCGTCGTCCGCGTCTTCGTCCGCTCTCTCGTCCGCTTGTTGGTCCACTTGCTGGTCCGCTTGTCCGTCCGCGAGCCGGTCCGCGATCGGCAGGTGGCCGAGGTCGCCGGTGGCCGAGGGTGGGCCCTGATGGACCGTGCCCGCGACCGCCAGCGCCGCGTCCACCACATGACCGACGAACAGCTGCACCATGCTCCGCCGGGCGGCCGGGTGGCCGAACAGGATCTCCGCCTGGGTGAGCGCCCGGGCGTGGTTGTCCACCTGGACGGGCATGCCGGTGGCGTCCTCCAGCAGCTCCCGCAGCGGCATGTCCAGCCAGCCCAACGGTCCGTGACGGAGCATCAGCCCACGCTCCGGGTCGACGGCGCCGCCGGTGACGGCGCCCAGGCCGACCACCGTCCGGCCGCCGCGCAGGGCGGCGATCAGCCGGGGCAGCCGTTCCAGCAGCGGCTTCAGCACGGCGAATCCGGTCCGGCCCCGGTTGGAGATCTCCTGCCGGTACAGCACCTGCCCGCGCAGGTCGAGCAGTGCGAAGGTGGTGTACGGGACGCCGATGTGCAGTCCGGCCACGGCAAGCCGGTCGGTGTCCACGTCCACCGGCAGCTGCGGGCGGCCCAGCGCCCCGGTGCCGCGCCCGCCCACCAACTCCCGGCGCTCGCGCAGCAGTCCGAGCCGCACCAGGTCCACCACCTGCCGGGAGACCGCCGACGCGCTCAGCCCGGTCAGAGCGGCGACCCTGCTGCGGGCGATCGGCCCGTGGTCGAGCACCGTGCGCAGCACGGCGGAGGCGTTGGCGTCCCGGCGGTCGTCCCCGGTGCGGACGGGCGGCCGGGCGAGGGTGGTGGTCATGGTGGCGGTACCCGGGTCCTCTGGGTCGGTTGACGGCCGGGTCCTCCCCGGCCGGGTCGGTCGTATCGCGTTCCTCCGGTCGGGACGATCGGCGGTAACGCGTGCCCCGGCCGAGTCAGTTGGCCGTTTCGAGCTCCTCGGCGGGCACCAGGCCGGCCACCCGCGGCGGGTCGGCCGGCTCCAGCAGACGGCTCGGAGCGCCGTCCACGCCGAGCGGCAGGTCGCCGTCCAGGGTGATCCGGCGGACCAGGCGCGGCTCGTCGCCGTAGTCGTTGACCGCGTAGTGCTGGGTGGCCCGGTTGTCCCAGATCGCGACGTCGCCGATCTGCCAGTCCCAGCGGACGGTGTTCTCCAGCCGTTCGACGTAGCGCTGGAACAGGTCGATCAGCGCCCGGCTGTCGGCGCCCGACACGCCCTGGATGCGCTGCGCGAACGCGCCCAGGAGCAGCGACTTCTCCCCGGTGACCGGGTGCACCCGGACGACGGGGTGTTCGGTCTTGAAGGCGGTAGAGACGAAGACGTCGCGGAACAGCCGGGCGATCTCGGCGTTGTCCGCCAGCTCCGGGCGCAGGGCCAGCCGGGCGGCGTAGTCGTAGTCGTTGGTGTGGACGGCCCGCAGGCTCTCGGCCAGGGCTTTCAGCGGTGCGGGCAGGTCCTGGTAGGCGGCCGCGGTGTTGGCCCAGACCGTGCTGCCACCGGCCGGGGGCAGCTCCAGCGAGCGCAGGATCGAGGCCTTGGGGTAGGACGGCACGAAGGTGACGTCGGTGTGCCAGTTGTTGGCCCGCACGCCCTTGGTCGCGTCCAGCTCGAAGATGTAGCGGCCGTCCGCGCTGGGGACGGTCGGGTGGCCGACCGGCTGTCCCAACAGGCGGGCGAACGCCTCGTGTCCGGCGTCGTCCAGGTGCTGCTGGCCGCGGAAGAACAGCACCTTGTGCTGGTGGAGGGCGGCCTCGACGGCGGCCACGGTCTCAGCCGGCAGGTCGCCGCCGAGGCGGACGTCGTGCACGATCGCGCCGATCCGGCCGGCGGCGGGGGTGAGGCGGAGTTCGGTCAGGGCGGTGGTCATGACGGTTCCCCTTCACGGGAAGATGGTGACGGTGGGTGACGCATGGCGGCACCGGGCCGCTCCGCGTGCCGGTGGCCGGGCAGGGCTGAGCGGCGAGGCGGGGCTGAGCGGCGAGGCGGGGCAAGGCCGAGCGGCGGGGCAGGGCGTGCGGGAGGGAGGCCGGTCCGGCGGGACGGACGGTCAGAGGGCGAGCGCGCCGCGACAACAGCGGCGCGGGCAGCAGGCGGTGGCCGGGCGCGGGGCGCAACGGACAGCGGTGTGCATCGGCCCTCCTTCCGGCTCGCCGCGAGTGGGCTCGGCGCTCATCGTGCTGAAGGGCGGGGCTCGCTGTCAATCGTCAACTTGGCTTCTGGGAACGGGTGTTGCCGCCGCGTTGCGGTGTGTTGCGGCGGATGTCGCGGGGGTGGCGGGTGTGCTGCGGGCGGGAGTTCGACCTTGTGACGGGCTCGCGGCGGTTACTAACTTGCGGAGCGGAAGTAAGTTCGGAGCGGGCCGAGGGCGCGCCCTCGGGCCCTGGCGAAGGGGAGGTCGGCGCCCGTGCTGGAACTGCTGCACGCCCGCGCGTCGGCGCGGACCACGTGACGGGTGGCGCGACTGTCCGGTGGTGACGGAGCGTACGGACTGGGCGAGTGCTCCGAGGCCGGCCCGGGCGCCGGGCGGGCCAGGGCGGCGGTCGCTCCCGGCTTCGTCCCGGTGGAGCGCAACCGGCGCGTGTGGGCGGATCCGCAGCCGAGCGCCGCGATGCTACGGTCGTCCCCACTGGGGCGGTTCGGCAGTGCGGCCGAGGTCGCGCGGGTGGTCGGCTTCCTGGCGGCCGAGGAATCCTCGGTCGTCAGTGGTGTCCGCCTCGCCGTGGACGGAGGAACGACCGCGATGCTGCCCGAAGCCCCGCTGCGCTGACACCTTGTTCGAGGAGGGCCCCGCTGTGCGTGCCGAACCGGTCGCCGACACACCGTACCTGGAGCTGGGCGAGGGCCCGCTGTGGGACCAGTCCGCGCAGCTGCTGCGCTGGATCGGCATCCCCGACCGGCGGGTGCTCACCCTGGACCCGGCCTCGGGCGCGATCGGCTCGGTCGAACTCGACGCCACCCCCGGCACCTTGATGCCGTACGGCGACGGCGGGCTGATGCTCGCCACCGAGCGCGGCTTCGAACGGTTCGATCCGGCCACTGGCCGCACCACGCTGGTCGCCGCCGTCGAGGCCGACCGCCCGGACCGCCGGATGAACGACGGCAAGACCGACCCGTACGGCCGACCGGTCGCCGGCTCGATGGGGCGGGGGGAGCCGCGCGAGCCCGGATCGCTGTACCGGCTGGAGCGCGACGGCGGTGTCCGGGCGATCCTCGGCGGGCTCGACATCCCCAACGGCCTCGCCTGGCCGGAGCCCGACCGGCTCTGGCACATCGACACCACCACGCGCCGCATCGCCCTCTACCCCTACCCCGAGCACGGCCCCCTCGGTGAGCGGATCCGCACGCTCGACGTCTCCCACCTGCCGGGTCACCCGGACGGCATGACGCTCGACGCCGACGGCAACCTGTGGGTGGCGTTCTGGGACGGCTGGGCGGTGCACTGCCTCTCGCCCGAGGGCGAGGTGCTGGCGTCGGTCGAGCTGCCGGTGCCGCGCGTCACCAGTTGCGCCTTCGGCGGGCCGGACGGGCGGACGCTCTACATCACGTCCGCCCGGTCCGACCAACACGCGCTGTCCGGCGGCCTGTTCAGCGTCCGGGTGTGAGGGGTCCGGGTGCGAGGGGTCCGGGTCTGGCGGCGCCGGGTTCGAGGGGGCGCGACCCTACTGCCCGAGCAGGCGGGCGAAGTCCAGCCCGAGGCTGCCGAGCACCGGCAGCGCGCCGAGGTCGGTGACGGCGCCGACGGGGATGCTGTAGCCCTGGTTCACCGCGCGGGGCGCGGGCGCGCCGTTGGCGGACACGGCGTTGGCGGGTGCGGCGGCGGCCGGGATCAGGGCGGCGCCGAGGAGCAGGGCTGCGAGTGCGGTGCGCATGGGGCGGGGCCTCCGGGGGTGGGCGTGGTGACCTGTCAACACCCTGCGGCGCGGTGCGGTCACGTATCTTCGCCCCTTCGGCCGTATTGGTAAAGATTCCTGCCTTGTGTTCATGTCAACATGGCGGCGGTCTGGACCATACCGCCGTCGGGCGCATACGTTCTCTTCACTCGGACGGGCATCGGGCGATCTCGCTGAACCCCCTTGCGGCTTCGGCGACTTCTACCTGTCATGCCCATGGCTAGAGAACCGGAGGGAACCATGCGCGCCATCAGCAAGAACCTCAGGATCCTCGCGGGCGCCCCGCTCGCGGCCGCCGCCCTCATCGCCCTCACCGCCGGCACCGCCAGCGCGGCGATACCGATCAACACGCCCATGGCCGGCAAGGCCACCTACTACAACGACGCCGGCTACGGCGCCTGCGGCACCCAGATCAACGCCTCCAACCAGATGCTCGTCGCGGTCTCCCACACCTGGTGGACCAGCGCCAACCCCAACAACGACCCCCTGTGTCAAGGAATTTCGGTCAAGGTCAGCTACCAGGGCAAGACCGTCACCGTCCCCGTCCGGGACAAGTGCCCCTCCTGTGACGCCGGCCACCTCGACCTCAGCCAGCCCGCGTTCGCCCAGCTGGCCCCGCTCGGCCAGGGCGTCATCAACGGCCTCACCTGGCAGTTCGTCAAGGCCGGCCTGAACGGCAGGACCGTCGAACTCTCCGAGCCCGTCACCGGCTCCACCATCGGCTGAGACTGCGGATGAGCGGCCGTGCCCGCCCCGTGACACGTGGGCGGGCACGGCCGTCGCCCGGGGTCCGCTTCCGGGCCTGGGTGTTTCAGCGTTTCAGCGCCTCAGCGGCAGAGCGCGGCGTCCACGGCGTCGGCGACGCGCTGCTTGACGTCGGCGGAGGGCAGGGTGGTGACGGCGATGTCGGCGGCGCGACCGTCCTCGGTGACACCACCGCGCGTCACGTAGCCCGGGAGCGTGCCGCCGTGGCCCCAGTACACACCGCCGCAGGACAGCGGGCGGCTGGCGAGGCCCAGCCCGTAGCGGCCGCCGGGGCCCATGTACTCGGCGGGGACGGTGACCTGCATCTGGGCGAGCTGGGCCGGGGCCAGCAGCTCGCCGCCGAGCAGGGCGCGGAAGAAGCGGTTGAGGTCGCTGTTCGTGGACACCAGGGCGCGGCCGTCCAGGCCCAGGACATGTCCTGCTCGGTGACGTCCAGCGGTTGGTCGCCGGGCTCCTCGGTGAAGTAGCCGTGCGGGTGGCGCTCGTGCACCGTCATGTCGCCCTGGGCGGGGAAGTACGTGTGGCGCAGGCCGATGCGGTCGATGACCCGCCGGGTGATCTCCTCGCCGGCGGGCCGCCCGGTGACCTTCTGGATGATCAGACCGGCGATCAGGTAGCCCGTGTTGCAGTACTTCCAGCCCTTGCCGGGCTCGAAGTCGGGCTTCTGGGCGAGCGCGAGGTCGAGCAGGTCGCGGGGCTCGTGGTACTGGGAGAGGCTCTGGTCGGGCAGGAAGTGGGTGTAGTCGGGCAGGCCGCTGGTGTGCTGGAGGATCTGGCGGACGGTGATCTTCCGCCCGTCGATGCGGCTGCCGTCGGCGCCGGTGCCGCGGACGAGGCCCGGCAGGTAGGTGTCGAGGGAGGCCTCCAGATCGACCTTGCCCTCGGCGACGAGTTGCAGGACGACGACGGCCGTGAAGGACTTGGTGTTGCTGCCCGCCCGGACCTGCCCGTCCACGGGCACCGCCGCGCCAGTGGCGAGATCGCCCACCCCGGCCGTGTAGGTGCGGGTGCGCCCGTTCCGGTCCCGCACGGTGGCCAGCGCGCCGGGCACACCGTCTTGCCGGACCAGCGCGTCGAGCCGCTGTTGGACGAGGTCGGCTCGGGGGCCTGCCGCCTGGGCTGCCGGCGCGGCGGTCACGCCGAACAGCAGGGCGCCCGCGGCGACGGCCGCCGCGCTGAGCCGGAGTGGTCGATTCCTGTACGGGGTGGACGGGTTCACGGAGCGTCTCCTCTCGTCGGGCCGGCGCGCCCGGGACCACCAGGGCACCACGCGGCACCGGCGGCGGTCGTCCGCGCGCAGGAGGAGGGCAGGTCGGAGCCGTGGTCCTGACGGTCTACGACCTGCGGGGTATGAACGGCGATCCGGCCGGCGCTGTGTGATGGCGTCCGCCCCTGCGCGCCGCAGGGGCGGACACCCGGGGCTTACCTAAACCAGTCGCTCGATCGCCTCGAAGATGTCGGCGTCGGTCTCCTGCTGCCACTTGGGCAGGTCGTTCCAATCCGCGACGTAGCCGGGCTTGGGGCTCTCGATGTGCTTGTGGATCTGGGCGATCCAGCAGAGCGAGACGAAGCGCCCCTTCTGCTCGCGGGAGAGCTTGACGGTCGTCCCGCCGCTCACGGCCACGAAGTCCCGAACCTGCCCGAACACGGCTGCGGCGCAGGGTCGTTCCCAGTCGGGGGTCTCCTCCCAGGAGGCGATGCAGCCGGGCTTCGGCTCTCCGGGGAAGTGCCGCTTCACTCCGGCGATCCACGCCTCCCGGAAGATCCTGCCGTCCTCGGTCATGAGCTGTTCCTTTCCTCATGCGGCGCGCTGGAGCGCCGTAATGTGGTCGTGCAACTCCGCGATCCGGTTGTCGTTGCCGGTACTGATGGCTGCGGGGGAGGACGAGGAGTGCCACCGGCGGCTGGCGTTGGTGCACAAGCTGACGAAGGGGCGTCGGGGAGCCGTGGTCGAGCCGTGCGGGAAGGTCGTGCATGCGGACCTGGTAGTGGGGCGGCCGTGAGGGGTGAGAGTGGGATCGCCGACCCGGTGCGGGTGTGGCTAGCGTGTGGGGTCTCCGTGGCCGGGGTGATGATGCTGATCGCGCTCTGGGGGACGGTGATGTGCCAGTGACAGGAACAGCGGGGAGACGAAATTGATGCTCTACGTCGTGGTGTGTGCGGCCGGAGTCGCGGGTGGGGTGGGGGAGTTGGTATCCGCCGCGCAGGGGCGGGGGTGGGAGGTGGGCGTGGTGGCGACTCCGCAGGCGATGGGGTTCATCGACGAGGAGGAGCTGGTGGCGCGGACGGGGTATCCGATCCGTTCGGCCTGGCGGAAGCCGGGGGATCCGCGGCCGTTGCCGGATCCGGATGCGGTCGTGGTCGCCCCGGCGACGTTCAACACGATCAACAAGTGGGCGGCGGGGATCTCGGACACCCTGGCGCTCGGCATCCTCTGCGAGTCGTACGGGTGGGGCGTCCCGGTGGCGGTGCAGCCCTGTCTGAGCGCGGCGCAGGCGGCGCATCCGGCGTACGGGGAGAGCCTGGCCAGGCTGCGGAGCATGGGTGTGCGGATCGCGGAGTTCACACCGGGGGCGTACAGCTGGACGCGGGTGCTGGAGCTGCTGGCGGTCTGACAGGGTGGCTGGCCGGGCGGGGGGATCTTGGCAGTGTGGGGGTGTTCCGGCGTGACCGGTGCGGCGTAGCGTCCGGGCAGGTCGGCGACGGGTGTGGGAGGTTCTGGTGGCGGTCAACGGCGAGGTGTCGTTCTGGTACGCGGCGAGCGGGTTGCCGGAGCCGGGGCCGGCGTTGCCCGGGAGCGCGGATGTGGACGTGTGCATCGTCGGCGGCGGGTACACCGGGCTGTGGACGGCGTACTACCTGAAGAAGGCGGAGCCGTCGCTGCGGATCGCGGTGCTGGAACGCCGGTTCTGCGGCTACGGCGCCTCGGGCCGCAACGGCGGGTGGCTGTACAACGGTTTCGCGGGCCGGGGCGCGTTCGCGAAGCGGTACAGCCCGGGTGCGGCGGCGGCGATGCAGCGGGCGATGGACGAGGCGGTCGGGGAGGTCGTGGACGTCGCCGCCGCCGAGCGGATCGACGCGCACATCGTGCGTGGCGGGGTGCTCGAAGTGGCCAGGAACAGAGCCCAGTTGGAGAGGCTCAAGGCTTTCGCCGCCGCCGAGCGGGCGTACGGCGAGGGCCGCGTCGAGCTGCTGGGCGCCAAGGAGGCCGCCGACCGGATCGCCGTCGCGGGCGCCCTCGGCGGCACCTGGACGCCGTACGGTGCGCGGATCCAACCGGCCGAGCTGGTACGCGGGTTGGCGCGGGTGGTGCGGGACCTCGGGGTGGCGGTGCACGAGGGGACGGCGGTGACGGCGATCCTGCCGGGCACCGCGTTCGCCCGGCCGCGCGCGGTGACGCCGCAGGGCACGGTGACCGCCGAGTACGTGCTGCGCGCCACCGAGGGGTTCACGGCCGGCCTGCGCGGCGAGCGGCGGACCTGGCTGCCGATGAACTCGGCGATGATCGCCACCGAGCCGCTGCCGCCCGCCTTCTGGGCGGACGCGGGCTGGCAGGGCCGCGAGGTGCTGGGCGACTTCGCGCACGCCTACATGTACGCGCAGCGCACCGTGGACGACCGGATCGCGCTGGGCGGCCGGGGCGTGCCGTACCGGTTCGGCTCGCGGACGGATGCGGACGGCGGCACCCAGGTGGAGACCGTGCGCCAGCTCCGGCAGATCCTGAACCGCTTCTTCCCGGCGGCCGCGAGCGCCCGGATCGACCACGCCTGGGCGGGCGTGCTCGGCGTCCCCCGGGACTGGTGCGCCACCGTGGAGCTGGACCGTGCGAGTGGCCTCGGCTGGGCGGGCGGGTACGTCGGCAGCGGGGTGACCACGACGAACCTGGCGGGCCGGACCCTGCGCGACCTGGTCCTCGGGCGGGACACCGGGCTGACCGGGCTGCCCTGGGTGGGCCACACCGTGCGCCGCTGGGAGCCCGAGCCGCTGCGCTGGATCGGGGTGCACGCGATGTACGCGGCCTACCACGCGGCGGACCGCCAGGAGGCGGGCGGACGGGCCACCACCTCGCCGATCGCCCGCGTCGCGGACGTCGTCTCCGGGAGGTAGCGAACGCGGCTGCGCGGGTCCGGGCGTGAGGGAGGGCGCCCGCGCGGATCCGGACGGTGGCGAGCACGGTGGCGGATCCGGACGGTGGCGAACACGGTGGCGGATTCGCCACCCCGGATCCGCCACCGCGCTCGCCACGGCCGTTCGGACGCTCCGCCGTGCAAAGCGGCCCGGGAGCAAGCACGGTGGGGGCGTGCTGAGGAGAACGCTGGTGGCCCTGTGCGCTCTGTGCGTCCTGCTGTTCTGCGTGCCGGCGACCGGCGCGCAGGCCAGGTCGCCCGGGTGGGCGGTCGTGGTGGTGGACCAGGAGTCCCGTAGCGTCCTGGTGCTGCAGAGCGCCGAGGAGCTGATGGCCTACCGGGGCCCGGGGCGGCTGCCGGTCGTGTGGGGCTGGAGCGCCGACCGGGCGGCCGGGCTCGCGGACCTGACGCCCGCGCGGAGCTGGACGAATCCGGACGAGGCGAAGAGCCGGGTGCGGCAGGGCCGGCGCTACCTGCTGACCACCGCCTCCGGCGGCCTGGCCGCCGTCGTGGACACCACCACCGGCGCGACCCGCTGGGCGGCGGACCTGGGCGGGGCGGCCAATCCGCACAGCATCGAGCTGCTGCCGGACGGCAACGTCGCGGTCGCGGCGAGCGGCGGCGGGTGGGTGCGGCTGTACGCGGCCTCGCAGGGGCCGCGCGCCACCGCCCACGCAGGCTACCCGCTCCCGGGCGCGCACGGCGTGCACTGGGACGGCCGGACGGGCCTGCTCTGGGTGCTCGGCGACGACGTGCTGACCGCGCTGCGGGTGGGCGGCACCCCGGCGGCGCCCACCCTGACCGCCGTCCGCTCGACGCCGCTGCCCGACCACGGCGGGCACGACCTCGCGCCGGTGCTGGCCGAGCCCGGACGGTTCTGGGTGAGCACGCTGACCGGCCTGTGGCGGTACGACCCGGCGGCCGACCGCTTCACCGCCGTGCGGCTGGGCGACCCCGCAGCCGTCCGGGACGTGAAGAGCGTCGGGGACGAGCCCGGCACCGGACGGCTGCTGACCGTGGCCCCCGACCACAGCGGGCCGTGTTCCTGGTGCACCTCGGTGATCACCCTGCACCGGCCGGACGGGACGCGGATGCTGCGCGGGACGCATCTCTACAAGGCGAGGTGGTGGGGAGGCTGGTAGCAGATCCGCGACGTGCAGGTGTCGGTTTCGGGGTTCGGGTCGGCGATGCCACCCGTTCTGCCGACGGCATTCGGATGATGGGGCATATTGTGTACCCCGCCAAACTACTCCAATAGGAGTGAGTTTCCCGTCGCCGTCCGTAAACCATCCGTCGACCGTGTCGGCTGGGATAGCGTCGAAGGCGTCGGGGGGCCGACACCGATTCGGTGTATTCGAACACTAGTTACCGGGCCGTAATGGCCGGAATGAGTCATGGAGAAAAACGTGTCGAATTTGATGCCGGAAAACATGCCGGAGAAAATGCCGGACACCGTCGACGACCTGCAACTCGCGGCGGAATCGCTGGCCGCTTTCCCGGCCCGGGGCGCGGCCGTCGGCGCCGATGTCACCGAGCGCCTCGCGGCGGTCGCCGAACTCTGCCGGTCGGTCGACGCGGTGCTCGACAGCCTGGTCGTCCAGGTCGCCGCGGAAGCGGCCGAGGAGGGTTGGACGGCGGCCCGGATGGCGGCGGAACAGTCCGGTTACTACGCGAGGTTGCGCCGGGCACTGCTCCCCGCCGCGACCGGCGCCGGGCTGACGCAGCAGTGAGCGCGCTGCACCCGGGCGTGCACGTGCTGTCCTGCCCCACCCGGTGGAGCGACGTCGACGAGAACGGGCACATCAACAACGCCCGGCTGGTCGGCTACGTCCAGGAGGGGATTTACGACATGTTCTGCCACCACGAGACCGCCGTCCGGGACGCCCTGTTCCCGTCCGGATTCATTATCGCGCGGCACGAGATCGATTTCCTGGAGCAGTTGTACCACCGGCCCGAGCCCTTGTCGGTGCAGTTGACGGTTGAACGGATCGGGCGGAGTTCCACGCATGTCGTGGTGAATGTCTGCCGTGACCCGCTCACCTTTATGCGGGCCAGGACCGTGGTGGTCGCGCGGGACCGTGAATCCGGCCGCTCGCGCAAACTCAGTTCGAACGAGCGGCGTTTTCTCGAGGCGTTTATGCCGGATGCCGTGCAGGCCGTCGCGGTCCCGCCGGCCGCGCCGGCTGTGTCCACCGTGCCCGCTGTGCCCGCCGCACCGGCCGTGCCGGTCACGGCGCCTCCGCCGCAGCGCGTGGCGGCCCGCTCGGGCGCCGCTCTGCCGCACCGCACCCGCAGACGGTGTCGGGCGTCGGTGGCCTGACACCCGGTCCCCTGGTGGCCCCGCGCCGGGCAGGGCGCGGGCCGGCGGCGTGATCGACAACGGCGTCGATCCGTCCGGCCGGTCTCCCTGCCGCCGTGCCGCCGTGCCGCAGTACGCTGAGCAGCACGGGTACCGGCGAACCCCAGGCGGTCACGGGCCGTGACGGCGCAGCCGACCGGACCTCGCCGCCACCAGCCGTCCGCCACGGGCCGTCCGCCACACCAGCCGTCCGCCGCCTCCGGGCCTCCGGGCCACCGGGCCAGGGATCGTCCGCGAGAGGGCCGGCGGCTCTCGGCCTCCGGCTTCCGGGCGGAGCGCAGCCGGTTCCCGCCGACCGGAAGGAGGACGCGATGACCATCTCCCCGGAGGACTTCCGCGCCCGCGTCGTCGACTGTGGGGAGTACCCGAGCGAGGCGGAGGCGGAGCACGCCATCCGGGTCGTGCTCGCGCTGCTCGGTGAGCACCTGGTCGGGGCCGAACGGGCCGAGCTCGCCGACGCGCTGCCCGAGGCGTACGCCCCGCTGCTGCGCGATGCCGGGCCCGCCGCCGAACCGCTGACCGCCGAGCGCTTCGTGCGCGGCGTGGTCGGCTGGATCGACGGCGCGACCGAGGCGACCGGGCCGTGGGACATCGGGGCCGTGCTCGGCACCCTCGCCGACCTGGCCCCGGGGGAACTGGTCGACCGCGTGGTCGAGCAGCTCCCGGACGGCTACGATCTGCTGTTCGGCCACCCGGTGCCGGCCTGGGCCGGCGCGCCGGTGGTGGCCCGGAACAGCTCCGCACCCCGGCCGGTCAGCTCGACCGGTCCGGCGCCCGGCCGCAGGTAGACGGACGCGCCCCGGGGGAGGTCGAGGTCCGCGAAGCCGGGGGCGTGCAGTCGGGCGCGGCCCTCGACGCACAGCAGGATCTGCGGGGTGGGCAGCTCGGCGCGGACGGCGGCCGGGCCGGGGCGCAGCCGGGAGAGCCTGAACTCCTCGGCGGGGGAGGGGAATTCGTCCTCGAATCGGTCGCCTGGGAGTGCCGTGAGGACCTGCGGTTCATCGGCGCGGAAGGACGTGACCGCCAGCAGGCCGTCGACGTCGACGTGCTTGGGGGTGAGCCCGCAGCGCAGCACGTTGTCCGAGTTGGCCATCAACTCCACGCCCACGCCCCGGAGATAGGCGTGCGGAACCCCGGCGTCCAGGTAGAGGGCCTGGCCCGCCGTGAGCCGGACGTGGTTGAGCAGCAGTGCGGCGATCAGGCCCGGGTCGCCGGGGTACTGCGCGGCGGCGCGGGCGTAGCCGGCGCAGGCCTCGGCGAACGGGCCGCCCTCGGCCGCGAGCCGGTGCAACGCCCTGGTGACGTCGCCGAGTTGGGTGCGGGTCGGCCGGTCCTCGGCCAGGACCCGGCGCAGCAGCGCGGGCAGGGCCTCGGCGGCGGGGTGCGCGCGCAGGTCGTCCGCCCAGGGGGCGAGCAGCGGGACGGCGAGCGCGTCCAGCAGCCGGGCCGTTCCAGGGGCCGGGCGGAAGCCGCACAGTGCTTCGAAGTCCCCGAGGGCGCAGATGAGTTCGGGCTTGTGCCCGGGGTCCTTGAAGACCCGTTCGGGTGCGTCGAGCGGGACGCCGCGAGCCTCCTCGGCCGCGTACCCGGCCGCCGCCTGGGTCCGGGTCGGGTGGACCTGGAGGGAGAGCGCCCGGTCGGCGGCGAGCACCTTGAACAGGAACGGCAGCGTCGGGCCGAACCGCCCCACGGTGTCCGGCCCGAGCATGGCGTTCGGGTACCGCTGGATGAGTTCGTCCAGCGGCTGCGGCCCGCCGGTGCCGTCCGGAGACAGCAGCTCGGAGGGCGCCGACGGGTGTGCGCCCATCCACAGTTCGGCCTGCGGGGCGCCGGTCGGCGCGGTGCCGGTCAGCGCGGGGATGGCGGTGGGCGAGCCCCACGCGTACGGGCGGACCGGGTTGTGGAGCAGGGCGAAGGGCGGGAGCGACATGGCGCGGCCTCCGAGGGGTTCGGGTCAGCGGCAGAGCGCGGCCGCGCCGATCAGCCCGGCATCGGTGCCGAGTTCGGCGCGGCGGACGTCGAGGCCGCGGATGTAGGACAGCGTGGCGTAGCGGTCGAGGTGGCGGGCGAGCGGTGCGAACAGGACGTCGCCGGCGGTGGCGACGCCGCCGCCGACCACCACCCGGTCGAGGTCGACCAGGGCCGCGGTGGCGGCGATCCCGGCGGCGAGGGCCTGGGCGGCGCGGTCGAAGGAGGCGAGCGCGACCGGGTCGCCCGCCTCGGCGTCGGCGGCGACGGCCCGGGCCGAGCGGTCCTCCCCGGCCGGGCGCCAGCCCTCGGCGAGGGCCCGGCGGGCGATGGCGGTGCCGCTGGCGAGGCCCTCCAGGCAGCCGCGCGAGCCGCACGGGCAGGGCTCGCCGTCCAGGTCGACGCTGATGTGGCCGAGGTGGCCGGCGTTGCCGCTGGGCCCGGGGCGGACGGCGCCGTCGAGCACCAGCCCGGCGCCGACCCCGGTCGACACCACCAGGCACAGCGCGTTGGCCGTGCCCCGGGCGGCGCCCTGCCAGTGCTCGGCGGCGGCCATCGCGACGCCGTCCCCGGCCAGTTGGACGGGCAGCCGCCGGGCGGCCACCGCCGGGTGCGCGGCGACCTCGGCGACCAGCGGGAAGTCGAGCCAGCCGGGGATGTTGACGGGGCTGACGGAGCCGGCGACGAGGTCGACCGGGCCGGCGCTGCCGATCCCGACGGCCGTCACGGCGGACCAGTCGGCGGTGCGGGCGAGCCGGTCCAGCACCTCGTGCACGACGGCGAGCACGGCCGCGCCCGGCTCCCGGGCCGGGGTGGGCAGTTGGTGCCGGTGCCGCAGCCGCCCGTGGCCGTCGACCAGCGCCCCGGCGATCTTGGTGCCGCCGATGTCCACGGCGGCGAACAGCGGGGTGGCGGCGGGCGGCGGGGTGAGGGTCATCGCGGCGGGCTCCAGGCGGGTTCGGGCGGGGGCGGCGCCCCGGCGGGCGGGCCGGGGCGCCGATCAGCGTAGTGCGGCATGCGGGGCGCGGTGGGCGGGGGTGCGAGACCCCGAACGGCGGCCCCGAACAGCGGGGCCCCGAACAGCGGGGCTCCGAACGGCGGGTCCCCGAAACGGCGGGTCCCCGCCCGCCCGTCAGCCGGCGGTGCTCAGCCCGCCGCGCTCAGACGCAGCGTGACCAGCTCGAACGGCCGCAGCGCCAGCCGCACCGCGCCGTCCTCCACGGCCACCTCGCCGCGGGTGCCGTCCCAGGGCCGCTCCAGCAGGTCGCAGGGGACGGCACCGGCCAGCGGGTAGGAGGTGGTGAGCAGGCCCCGGGCGCGGCCGCCACCCGCCTCGTAGACCCGGACGATCAGGTCGCCGCTGCGGTCGTCGGCGAGCTTGACCGCGCTGACCACCAGCGCGTCGTTGTCCAGCTGCACCAGCGGCGCGACCTGCTCGGCGGTGCCGGTGACGCGCCGCTCGGGCAGGCCGATCCGGTAGCCCTCGCGGACGGCGTCGCCGATCGCCGCACCCGGGACGAGGGCGTGCCGGAAGCGGTGCAGGCCCTGGTCGGTCTTCGGGTCGGGGAAGCGGGGCGCGCGCAGCAGCGAGAAGCGGACCGTGGTGGTGGTGCCGCCGTCGGTGTCGCGCACGGCGCGGGTGACGTCGTGGCCGTAGGTGGAGGCGGTGACGAGGGCGACGCCCCAGCCGGGCTCGTCGAGGTGGACGAAGCGGTGGTTGCAGGCCTCGAACTTGGCGGCGTCCCAGCTGGTGTTGGTGTGGGTGGGCCGGTAGAGGTGGCCGAACTGGGTCTCGGCGGCGTACCGCTCGGTGTGCACGTCCAGCGGGAACGCGGCCTTGAGGAACTTCTCGGTCTCGTGCCAGTCGACCTCGGTGTCGATGTCGAGCCGCTGCTCGCCCGCCCGCAGGGTGAGCGTCTGGACGACGGTGGACGAGCCGAAGGAGCGCGCCACCCGGACGGCGGCCTGGTCGGGGGCGGAGAGCGCCGTCAGCGCGTCCACGGCGGTCAGGTCGGTGACGGTGTTGCGGTAGAACTGGTCGACGTCCCAGGCGTCCCACATGTTGGGGAAGTCCGGGTGCAGCTGGAGCAGGTTGGCCCGGGTGCCGGGGGCGACGGTCTCCCGGCCGCTCGCCACCTCGACCACCGACGCCACCAGGCCGTCGGCGTCCACGACCACGTCCAGCAGCCCGTTGCGCAGCAGGAAGCCGCCCTCGGGCCGCTCGATGACCTCGCAGGCGCCCGAGCCGAGCACGGCCGGGGCGGCCCCGCCGGCCGGGACGGCCGAGCGCGGGTGCGGCGCCGAGTTGAACACCAGCTCGCGCCCGCCGGCGGTGTCCCCGGCGAGGGCCTGCTGGGCGCCGTCGATCAGCGAGTCCAGCTCCGCGGCCAGCGCCGCGTACGTCGCCTCGGCCTCGCGGTGCACCCAGGCGATGGAGGAGCCGGGCAGGATGTCGTGGAACTGGTGCAGCAGGACGGTCTTCCAGATCCGGTCCAGCTGCTCGTACGGGTAAGCCGCGCCGGTGCGCAACGAGGCGGTGGCGCACCAGAGTTCGGCCTCGCGCAGCAGGTTCTCGCTGCGCCGGTTGCCCTGCTTGGTCTTCGCCTGGCTGGTCAGGGTGGCCCGGTGCAGCTCCAGGTAGAGCTCGCCGACCCAGACCGGCGGGTTCGGGTACTCGGCCTCGGCCTTGGCGAAGAACTCGGCGGGCTTCTCCCAGCGGACGGTGGCCGAGCCCTCCAGGTCCTTCATCCGGCCCGCCTTGGCGACCATCTCGCGGGTGGTGCCGCCGCCGCCGTCGCCCCAGCCGGTCGGGGCGAGCGAGTGCCGGGCCACCCCCTTGTCCTTGAAGTTCCGTGCCGCGTGGGCGATCTCGCTGCCCTTCATGGAGCAGTTGTAGGTGTCCACGGGCGGGAAGTGGGTGAAGATCCTGGTCCCGTCGATGCCCTCCCAGAGGAAGGTGTGGTGCGGGAACTTGTTGATCTGGCTCCACGAGATCTTCTGCGTCAGCAGCCACTTGGAGCCCGCGTTGCGGATGATCTGCGGCAGGCCGCCGGTGAAGCCGAAGGTGTCGGGCAGCCACGCCTCGTGGTTCTCCACCCCGAACTCGTCCAGGAAGAACCGCTTGCCGTGCACGAACTGCCGGGCCATCGCCTCCGAGCTGGGCATGTTGGTGTCGGACTCGACCCACATGCCGCCGGCCGGGACGAACCGGCCCTCCGCCACGGCCTTCTGCACCCGGGCGTACACCTCGGGGCGGTGCTCCTTGATCCAGGCGAACTGCTGTGCCTGGGACATGGTGTAGAGGAAGTCCGGCTCGTCCTCCAGCAGCGCGGTCATGTTGGCGGTGGTGCGCGCCACCTTGCGGACGGTCTCGCGCAGCGGCCAGAGCCAGGCCGAGTCGATGTGCGCGTGGCCGATCGCACTGATCCGGTGCGCGGACGGCACGGCGGGCGCGGCCAGCACGTCGGTGAGCTCCGAACGGGCGGCGGCCGCCGTGCCGTTGACGTCCTGGAGGTCGATCGCGTCGAGCGCCCGCTCGACCGCGCGCAGGACGTCCCAGCGGCGGGCGCCGTCCACCGGCAGCTCGGCCATCAGCTCGCCGAGCACCTCCAGGTCGATCACCAGTTGCCAGACCGTCTCGTCGAAGACGGCGAGGTCCATCCTGGTCAGCTTGTACTGCGGCTGGTCGCCGGCGGTGTCCTTGTCGCCCAACTCGGTGGGCAGGAAGGGGTGGTAGTCCAGGATGACCGGGTTGGAGGCCGCCTCGACGTGCAGCAGCACCTGCTCGCCGCCGGCCGCGGGGGCGGCGATGCGCACCCACTGGTTCTGCGGGTTGAGGCCCTTCACCGGGGTGCCGTCCGGGCGGTAGACCAGGCCCTCGCACTGGAAGCCGGGCATGTTGGCGTCGAAGCCGAGGTCGATCAGCGCCTCGACCGTCCGCCCGGCCCAGGCCTGCGGCACGGTGCCGGTCACGGTGATCCAGCTGGTGCCCCACGGCGCGCCCCAGGCGTCGCCGACCGCGATCGGGGTGCGCGGCGCGGCCAGGCCCTCGGCGACCGGGACGGGCTCGCCGGGTGCCGTCCAGATGCCGACCTCCAGCGGGACGGACTCGGGGTAGACGGCCGGGCGGATGCGCTCGTCCAGGACGCGCTTGAGGCGGGACTCGACCAGCGTGCGGTCATCGTGCATGTCAGCGGGCTCCGTTGCGTGACTGAGGGGTAACGGCTGAGGCGAAGGGTCAGAGAGAACGTACGTCGTCCGGGTGGACCACCTCGGTGATCCCGCGCGCGGCCAGGTGGGCCTGGTCCTCGGCGTGTTCGGCGAGGACGGTGGTCGGGCGGGCGCCCGCCTCGGCGAGGCGCATGAACGCCTCGTAGACGGCGCCGCCGGGCCCGCAGGCCGAGCGCTTGGGCGCGGTCACCTCGTCCCCGGTGGCCACCACCACGGCGGTGGTGCGCGGCTGGGGCGGCTGCCAGGAGCGGCGCGCCTCGGCGGCGGCCTCGGCCAGCCGAGCGCCGGCCGGTTTGACCGCGCGGTCGGTGGTGAGCAGGCCGAGGCTGTACTCCAGCTCGGGGAAGTCGGCCAGCGACCGGTCCACGTCGTGCGAGCACCACCAGGTGACGCCCCACACGTCCGGGCAGTCGAGTACGGCCTCGACGGTGGCGCCGGTGAACCGGGCGGCGTCCTCGGCGGTGATGTGCGGGGCGGGGGCGCCGACCTCCTGCAGCCAGACCGGGCGGGCCGGGTCGTCCGCCCAGGCCTTGGAGAGCTCGACCAGGTAGGCGGCGTGCTGCGCGGTGGCGGTGGAGTGGGCGCCGTAGCGCTGGGCGGTGCCGTTGAACACCCAGGAGTGCACGGCGGTGGCGGCGCCGATCCGGGCCGAGTGCCAGGGGGTGAACGGGTGTTCGTCCAGGTACCAGGCGGCGTCGTAGGAGGCGTGCAGGTGCATCCGGCCGGGCGCGCCCTGCTCGCAGGCGTCGAGCATCCGGCGCAGCCAGGCGTCGGCCTGCCCGGGGGTGATCCGGTCGGGGTCGGGGTGCGGTTCGCCGGAGAACTGGTTGATCTCGTTGCCGAGCGTCATGCCGAGGAAGTTGGGCCGCTCGTGCAGCGCCTCGGCGAGGGTGCGCAGGTAGGCGGCCTGGCCGTCGAGGACCTCGGGGTCGGTGAAGATGTTCCGCCGGTGCCAGGTCTGCGTCCAGGAGGGCAGGAAGTCGAAGCTCGACAGGTGGCCCTGGAGGCCGTCCACCGCGACGTCCAGGCCGCGTTCGCCGGCCGCGTCCACCAGGGCCGCCAGCTGCTCGACGGCGCGCGGGCGGATCAGGGTGCGGTTGGGCTGGAACAGCGGCCAGAGCGGGAAGACCCGGACGTGGTCCAGGCCGAGTGCGGCGATGGAGTCGAAGTCGGCGCGGACGGCGTCGAGGTCGAAGTCGAGCCAGTGGTGGAACCAGCCGGCGCTGGGCGTGTAGTTGACGCCGAAGCGGGGGCGCTGCGGTGCGGGGTTGCTCATGGGCGGGTGAGTCCTCAACGGGTGTGGGGCGAACGGGCGGTGGGGTCAGGAATCGTCGGACACGTCCGGCCGGGGCCTAACCCTTGACGGCTCCCTCCTCGACGCCCTTGAAGAAGAAGCGCTGGCAGACGCCGAACACCACGACGATCGGCAGGAAGGCGATCATGGTGCCGGCCGCGATCAGCCGCGGGTTCGCGGAGAAGGTGCCGTTGAGGTACTGGAGTCCGACGGTGAGGGTGTACTTCTGCGGGTCGTTGAGCACGATCAGGGGCCAGAGGAAGTCGTCCCAGGCGCCGATGAAGGTGAAGATGACGATCACGCTGAGCATGCCGCGCACGTTGGGCAGGCCGATGTGCCAGAGCCGCTGCCACACGGTGGCGCCGTCGACCAGGGCGGCCTGGTCGAGTTCGAGCGGGACGGCGGCGAAGGCGGTGCGCATCAGCAGTACGTTGAGCATGGCGATCGCGCCGGGCAGGGCGACGCCGGTCAGGGTGTCGGCCAGACCGAGGCCGCGCACCAGCACGTACTGGGAGACGATGGTGACCTCGCCGGGGAGCACCAGGGTGGCGAGGAAGAGGCCGAGGACGAGCTTGGCGCCGCGGAAGCGCAGCCGGGCGAGCGCGAAGCCGGCCAGGGTGCAGCCGACCACGTTGCCGGTGATGCAGATGGCGGCGACGATCAGCGAGTTGAGGGCGTAGGTCCAGACCGGGATGGTCTCGGCGACCTTGCCGTAGTTGCCGAAGGTCAGCTGTTCGGGGATGAAGCTCGGGGTGCTGGTGTAGACGTCCTCGTTGGGACCCTTGAGGGAGGTGGAGAGCTGCCACAGGAACGGCCCTACCACCAGCAGCAGGACGAGCACCAGGAGCAGGTAGCGGCCGGCGGTCTGGGCGGTGGAGGGGGTGTTGAAGCCCCGGGAGCCCTGGGAGCCCCGGGAGCCCTGCGAGCCCCGGGAGCCCTGCGAGCCTTGAGCGCGGCGGACGGCCTTCGAACGGGGGGAGGTCACGGGGTTCAGGCCGCCTTCCGGTTCAGGCGCATCAGCAGCAGCATCGGGCCGAGGGTGATGACGAACAGCATCAGGCTGAGCGCGGAGGCGTAGCCGAGGTGGCCGTTGAAGCCGCGGCTGTACATCTGGATCAGCATCACCACCGACATGTCCCGCCCGCCCGGGCCGCCCTGGCCGTGGGAGAGCACGTACAGCTCGGAGAAGACGCGCAGCGCGCTGACCGAGATGAGGACGGAGACGAGCATCATGGTCGGCCGCACCCCGGGCAGGGTGACGTGCCAGAACCGTCGGATCGGGCTGGCGCCGTCGACGGCCGCCGCCTCGTGCAGTTCGCGCGGGACGTTGGCGAGGGCGGACAGGTAGATGACCATGTAGTAGCCGAAGCCCTTCCAGACGGTCAGGGCGATCGCGCTGAACAGGAGCAGCCAGCGGTCGGTGAGGAAGGCGACCGGGGAGTCGGTCAGACCGGACTGCTGGAGCAGGCCGTTGACCAGGCCGCGGTCGTCCAGCACCCAGCCCCAGATCAGCGCCACCACGACGGCGGAGGCGATGACCGGGGTGTAGAAGGCGGTGCGGAAGAAGGTGATGCCGGGGATCTTGCGCTGGACGAGCAGGGCGAGCAGCAGCGGCAGGATGGTCAGCAGGGGCAGGCAGACCAGCATGAAGACGATGCTGTTGAGCAGGGCGTCTGCGAGTTGTTCGTCGTCGAGCAGGCGCCCGTAGTTCTCCAGGCCGGTGAACTGCCCGCCGCCCAGGGGCTTGGCGTTGGTGAAGGACAGGATCACCGTGTTGACGGCCGGCCAGAGGTTGAAGACGGCCAGCCAGAGTATCGCGGGCCCGGCGAGCAGCCAGGGGGTGAACCAACGCCGGTGGGTCATGCCGTTGCCTTCCTGGGGGTGGTGCGGGTCATTCCCGGGTGCGGCGGGCGGGGGTGGCCCGCCGCTTGACCGGTACGGTCGGGGTGGCGCCTGGCCGTCAGCCCTTGAGCAGCTTGTTGCACTGTTCGACGGCGGAGTCCAGCGCCTGCTTGGAGCTCGCGTCGCCGCTGATGGCCAGCGCGATCTGCTGGTTGACGATGGTGCTCATGGCGTCGTCGACCTGGACGGGCTGGATCAGCTTGGCCTTGGCGAGCGAGTCGAAGGCGACCACCTTGGCGTCGCCGGCGTTGGTGCCGTCGCTCTTGCTGAAGAACGGGTCGTTCGCGGAGGCCTTGGTGGACGGGAAGACGCTGGTCAGGTGGGAGAACGCGGCCTGGTTCTCGGCGCTGGTGACCCAGCGGGCGAGGGCGACGGCGGCGGCCGGGTTCTTGGTGTTCTTCGGGATGGTCAGGCCCTGCACGTACAGCGGCGGGACGCCCATGGTGGGGGAGGAGACCATCTTCGGGGCGATCGTCGGGTTGTCGGTGGCGAGGCTGGTGATGAAGTTGCCGCCGCCGGTGGTCCAGGCGGCCGTGCCCGCGTTGAAGAGCTTGGAGTTGCCGACGTAGGTGTTGGTCAGCACGTCCTTGGGCAGCAGGCCCTCCTTGAAGGCGTCGCGGTACTTGTCGAGCAGCGCGGCGGCCTCGGGGGTGTTGAAGGTGAAGGACTTGCCGTCGTCGGACATGAGCTTCACGCCGGCGTTGTAGAGGTCGCCGAGGCCCGGCTTGCGGCTCATCAGGTAGGTCTGGCCGCCGGACTTCTCCTTCATCGCCCGGGACTGGGCGATCAGGTCGTCCAGGCTGGCGGGGAGCTTCTTCGGGTCCAGTCCGTTCTTCGTCAGGAGTTCCGAATTCCAGTAGTTCACATCGGTGTTGAGGTACCACGGGTAGCCGAAGGTGCCGTTCAGGCCGGTGTAGCGGTAGGCCTCGACGCCGCCCGCGACGTACTCGTCGGCGAGCTTGGGGTCGGCCTTGAGGACGTCCAGCAGGAGGTCCTTCTTGGCCAGCGGGAAGGCGAAGTCCGGCGGGAGGTTGACCACGTCGGGCAGGCCGCCGGACGCGGCCTGGCTGAGCACCTTGTCGGAGTAGCCCTCGCCGGGCTGGTCGAGCCACTCGACCTCGACGCCGGGGTACTTCTTCTTGAAGCCGTCGAGGACGCCCTGCATGTAGTCGGTGAACTTCGGCTTGAGTGCCCAGGTCTGGATCGAGACCTTGCCCTTGACCTCGCCGGTGGCGGCCGCACTCGCCACGCTGTCGCTGTTCTTGCTTTCGCTGGAGCCGAGTCCGCAGCCGGTGAGTGCGGCCGCGGTGAACGCCGTCGTGGTCAGTGCCGCCCAGATTCTTCGCATGAGGGTCTCCCGGTCCTGGGGGTGGGTGGGGGATCGTGCCGAGCTCGGGGGGTGGTTTTGGGTCACGGGGGTGGTGCCGAGTTCCAGAACCTGTCTTACTAAACCGGTCTAGCTATGCCAGGGACTATGCTCCCGCCTAAACTTGGATGTCAAGAGAGGAGTCGGGTTCTGTGGCCAGACCGACGATCGCCGACATCGCGCGCCAGGCCGGTGTCTCCAAGGGCGCGGTGTCCTTCGCGCTCAACGGCCGCCCCGGCGTGAGCGAGGCGACCAGGGCCCGGATCCTGCGGGTCGCCGAGGAGATGAACTGGCGCCCGCACAGCGCCGCGCGGGCCCTCGGCGGAGCCAGGGCCGACGCCGTCGGGCTGGTGATCGCCCGCCCGGCCCGCACCATCGGCGTCGAGCCGTTCTTCAGCCAACTGCTGTCCGGCCTCCAGGCGGTGCTCTCGGCCAGCTCCGTCGCACTGCACCTGATGGTGGTCGAGGACACCGCCGCCGAGATCGAGGTCTACCGGCGCTGGGCCTCCGAGCACCGGGTCGACGGCTTCATCGTCGTCGACCTCCAGGTCCGCGACCCGCGGCTGCCGGTGCTGGACGAACTCGGCCTGCCCGCCGTCATCCTGGGCGGGCCCGGCAAGGGCGGCGGCCCGCTGCGGATCTGGGCCGACGACCGGGAGGCGATGCTCTCCATCGTCGACTACCTGGCCGCCATCGGGCACCACCGGATCGCCCACCTGGCCGGGCTGCCGCACTTCCAGCACACCCAGCGGCGGATCCGCGCGCTGCGCGACGCCTCCCGCCGGCTCGGACTGGAGGAGGCCGTGTCGGTGCCCACCGACTTCAGCGACGCCGAGGGCGCCGCCGCCACCCGCACCCTGCTCTCCCGGCCCCGGCGGCCCACCGCGATCGTCTACGACAGCGACGTGATGGCCGTCGCCGGGCTCGGCGTGGCCGGGGAGATGGGCGTCGCGGTGCCCGCCGAACTGTCCATCGTCTCCTTCGACGACTCGGTGCTGGCCCGGATCGTCCACCCGCCGCTGACCGCGCTGAGCCGGGACACCTTCGCGCTCGGCGAGCAGGTCGCCCGCAGCCTGCTGGCGGCCCTCGACGAGGCCGGCCCGGGGCGCGACCTGCAGATGCCCACACCGCGGCTGACCGTGCGCGAGTCCACCTCGCCGCCGGGGGCCGAGCCACCCGACGGGGTGGTTGCTGCGCGAGTCGTTGACAGCGCTCCTGAACCGGTTTAGGTTCGCTGCGCCGAGCGGCCTCCGCCCGGCGCGCACCCAGGCCCGCACCCTCCGCAGGCCCGCACCCCCGGCGGGCCCGCCGCGTCGCGGCTGCGGCCGGCCGCAGCCGCGACACGGTCACCCCGCCTCCTCGCGCACCGCCACGCCCACATGCACCCGGCCCGTCCACGCCGACGGCCCGCCCCCACCCACCTCCGCTCGATCGGAGCCACCGCATGTCACGACGGATACCCCTGCTGCTCAGCGCCGCCCTCGCGGCCGCCGTGCTGGGTGCCGCCCCCGCCGCCCACGCCGGGCCGCAGGCGCCCACCACCCCGGCCGCCGGCACCCCCGGCACCCAGCCCTACGCCTCGTACTGGTACCCCTCCACCATCCTCAACTGGGACCCGGCCACCGACCCGGACGCCCGCTTCAACCGCTCCCGCGTCCCGCTCCAGCCGCGCACCAGCGACCCCGCCCTCAAGGCCAACCCCAACGCCCGCACCGGCGAAGGGAAGATCGCCTCCCTGGTCTCCTTCGGGCCCACCTCCAACAACCCCTCCCAGGGCTCCGCCGACCCCAACTACTACGCCTTCGGCTACTGGCAGTACGTCGACAAGCTGGTCTTCTGGGGCGGCTCGGCCGGCGAGGGCCTGATCCTCGCCCCCAACCCGACCGTCATCGACGCCGCCCACCGCAACGGCGTCAAGGTCTACGGCACCGTCTTCTTCCCGCCCGCCGCCTACGGCGGCCAGCTCCAGTGGCTCCGCGACTTCGTCCAGAAGTCCGGCAACAGCTACCCCGTCGCCGACAAACTCGCCCAGGCCGCCCAGTACTACGGCTTCGACGGCTGGTTCATCAACCAGGAGACCGGCGGCGGCGATTCGGCCCTCGCCACCGAAGTGCGCAACCTCATGCAGTACAGCAAGGCCAAGAGCGGCACCGAGTTCATGTGGTACGACGCCATGACCACCTCCGGCTCGGTCAACTGGCAGAACGCCCTCACCTCCGCCAACTCCCCGTTCCTCCAGGACGGTTCGAAGCGCACCTCGGACTCGATGTTCCTGAACTTCAACTGGAGCTCCGGCGGCCTGAACTCCTCCCGCGCGCTGGCCCGGCAACTCGGCCGCAGCGAGTACGACCTCTACTCCGGCATCGACACCGAGGCCAACGGCTACAACACCGGCGTCGACTGGAAGTCCCTCTTCCCGACCGGCCAGCCGCACACCACCTCGCTCGGCCTCTACCGGCCCGAATGGACCTGGAAGTCCGCCACCGACCGGGCCGACTTCTACGCCAAGGACGCCCGCTACTGGGTCGGCGCCGACAACGACCCGTCCAAGGCCAACCCCTCCGACAACTGGCCCGGCCTGGCCGGCTACGTCGCCGAGTCCTCGCCGATCACCGCCAAGCCCTTCGTCACCAACTTCAACACCGGGCAGGGGGACTTCTACAACTCCGCCGGCACCCGGGTCGCCACCGGTGGCTGGAACAACCTGTCCCTCCAGGACGTCCCGCCGACCTACCGGTGGATGGTCGACTCCAGCGGCAGCAAGCTCACCCCGTCCGTCGACTTCACCGACGCCTACCAGGGCGGCTCCTCGCTGCGCCTCACCGGCACCCTGGACGCCGCCAACACCGTGCGGCTGTACGAGACCAAACTGCCCGTCGCCGCGAACACCAAGCTGGACCTGGTGGTCAGGACCCCGGCCGCCGGGCCCACCAAGCTCAAGGCCGCGGTCTCCTTCACCGACGCGCCGAACAGCTTCACCACGATCGACGTCGGCGCCAACTCCGGTACCGGCTGGGAGCGGCACACCCTCGACCTCGCCCCGTACGCGGGCCGTACCATCGCCCAGCTCGCCCTCCGGGCCGACGGCTCCGACCCCGCCTACGACGTGCGGATCGGCCAGATCTCCGTCCACGACGGCGACGTGGGCGCCCCGGCGGCGCCCAGCGGCCTCACCGTCCTCGGCGCGAGCGACGTGACGGCGGGCTCCAGCCAGTCGCTGCGGCTCTCCTGGACGGCCGCGCCCGGCGGCGACGTCCACCACTACGAGGTGTACCGGCGCAACGCCGACGGCAGCCGGACCTTCCTCGGCGCGACCCCCAACGACGCGTACTACGTCGGGCGGCTCGACCGGGCCGGCACCGAGGACGCCACCACCCTCGACGTCGAGGCCGTCTCCACCACCTACGGCCGCTCCACCGCCGCCTCCACCACCGTCGGCTGGACGGGCACGCCGCCCGCGACCGGCGGCAACCTGGCGCTGAACCGCCCGGCCACCGCCTCCGGCCAGTGCAACGCCGACGAAGGCCCGGCCAAGGCCGTCAACGGCAGCGCCAACGGCGGCACCGGCGACAAGTGGTGCAGCCTGAACAGCTCCAAGTGGCTCGAGGTGGACCTCGGCTCGGCCAAGCAGCTGTCGAAGTTCGTGGTCAAGCACGCGGGCGCCGGCGGCGAGAGCGCGGCCTTCAACACCCGCGACTTCTCGATCCAGGTCCGCTCGAACACCACCGACCCCTGGACGACGGTCGCCGACGTCACCGGCAACACCGCGGGCACCACCACCCACCCGGTGACCACCACCGCCCGCTACGTCCGGCTGGTCGTCACCAAGCCCACCCAGAACACCGACCCGGCCGCCCGCATCTACGAGTTCGAGGCCTGGGGCCAGTAACCGGGCACGTCAGCAACTCCCGCCGGGCGCGGCACCCAACCCCGCGCCCGGCCCCCGCACCTGCACCGAAAGGACCCTCCCCGTGCCGGTCACCATCACCGCCGTCGAGAACACCGACCTCTTCACCGGTCCCGAGGAAGCCCCGCGCCAACTGCTGCGGGTCACCCTCGACGGCCCGGCCGCCCGGATCACCGTCAGCGGCCCGGGCGTGCGCGGCGAGGCGACCGGCACGGGGCTGGTCGAAGTCCCGTTGGAGCTCACCGGCGCCCCCGAGCCGGGCACCGAACTCCCCGTCACCGTCGAGGCGGAGGGCGCCTCCGTGGACGCCCTGGTGGAGGTCGCCGAACCCGGCTGGACGATGTTCCTGGTCTCCCACTTCCACTACGACCCGGTCTGGTGGAACACCCAGGCCGCCTACACCTCCCCCTGGGAACTGCTCTCCGCCGACGCCACCACCCGGCCGCTCTGGGAGCGCAACGGCTTCGCGCTCGTCGACGCGCACATGGACCTCGCGCTGCGGGACCCGGTGTACAAGTTCGTCCTCGCCGAAGTCGACTACCTCAAGCCGTACTTCGACCAGCACCCCGAGCGCCGCGAGACCCTGCGCACGCTGCTCGAGCGCGGCCAGGTCGAACTCGTCGGCGGCACCTACAACGAGCCCAACACCAACCTGACCGGCGCCGAGACCACCATCCGCAACCTCGTCTACGGCATCGGCTACCAGCGCGACATCCTCGGCGGCGACCCGCAAACCGCCTGGCAGCTCGACGTGTTCGGGCACGACCCGCAGTTCCCCGGCCACCTCGCCGCGGCCGGCCTCACCGGCAGCGCCTGGGCCCGCGGCCCCTTCCACCAGTGGGGCCCGATCCAGAAGAACTTCCGCGAGGCCAAGGACGACGCCCGGGTGATGCAGTTCCCGAGCGAGTTCGAGTGGATCGCCCCCTCCGGCGAGGGCGTGCTCACCCACTACATGCCGCACCACTACTCGGCCGGCTGGTGGATGGACTCCTCCCCGGACCTCGCCACCGCCGAACAGGCCGTCTACGAGCTGTACCGCAAGCTCAAGCCCGTCGGCGCGACCAGGAACCTGCTGCTGCCCGTCGGCACCGACTACACCCCGCCCAACAAGTGGGTCACCGAGATCCACCGCTCCTGGGCCGCCAAGTACCTCTGGCCGCGCTTCGTCTGCGCCACCCCGCGCGACTTCCTCGACGCCGTCCGGGCCGAACTCGCCGCCACCGGCCGCCGGCCCAGCCCGCAGACCCGCGACATGAACCCGGTCTACACCGGCAAGGACGTCTCGTACATCGACACCAAGCAGGCCCAGCGGGCCGGCGAGGTCGCGGCCGCCGACGCCGAGAAGCTCGCCACCCTCGCCGCCGTCCACGGCCTGGGGCAGTACCCCACCGCCGCCCTCGACAAGGTCTGGCGCCAACTCGCCTACGGCGCCCACCACGACGCCATCACCGGCTCCGAGTCCGACCAGGTCTACCTCGACCTGCTCGGCGGCTGGCGAGAGGCGCACGACCTCGCGGCCGCCGTCCGGGACCAGGCGCTGGACGCGCTGACCGCGCGGATCTCCACCGCCGGCGTCGGTCCGGAGGGGGCCGGCGGGTCGGCGGTGGCCGCCGGTTCGGCCGTGGTCGTCACCAACACGCTCTCCTTCGACCGGACCGACCTGGTCGTCGTCCAACTTCCCCCGCAGACCGGGGCGGTACGGGTGCTCGACGACCGGGGCGAGCCCGTGCCGAGCACCGTCGACCGGGGGGCCCTGCGCTTCCTCGCCGCCGACGTCCCCGCGCTCGGCTGGCGCACCTGGCGGCTGGTGGAGGGCCCGGCGGCGGAGCCCTGGACGGCGGCCGAGGGGGTGGTGATCACCAACGACCGCTACCGGGTGAGCGCCGACCCCGTCCGTGGCGGCGGCCTGTCCTCCGTCCACGACCTCCTGCACGACCGGGAGTTGATCCAGGGCGGCCGGATCGGCAACGAACTGCGGGTCTACGAGGAGTACCCGCAGCACCCCGACTTCGGCGAGGGCCCCTGGCACCTGGTGCCCAGCGGACCGGTGCGCGGCTCCGGCACGGCCCCGGCCGACGTGCGCCGCGAGACCGGCCCGCTCGGCGAGCGGCTGGTGATCGGCGGCACCGTCGACGGGATCCGCTACGAGCAGACCGTCACCCTGTGGCGGGGCCTCGACCGGGTCGACTGCCGCACCCGGGTCGTCGACTACTCCGGCGCCGATCGGCTGCTGCGGCTGCGCTTCCCCGTCGACCTGCCCGGCGCGCTGCCGGTCAGCGAGGTCGCCGGCGCCGTCGTCGGGCGCGGCTTCGCCCTGCCCGACGTCGACTCCGCCGAGGCGCCGTGGACCTTGGACAACCCGGCCAACACCTGGTTCGGCCTCGGCGCCACCGCGCGCGCCGTGCTGTCCGATCCGGCCGGATCGCCGCTGGGGGAGCGGGCGTTGGGCGTCGCCGAGGTGGTCGTGCCGAGCCTGGACGACGCCGCCGACGCCCGCCCGCTGGTGGTCGCCCTCGCCCGGGTCGGCGTCACCGCCACCACCTCCGGCGCCGACTGGGCCCGGTACGGCTGGCTGGACGTCGACTCCAACCTGCCCGACTTCCGGATCGTCCTCGGCGGGCCGGAAGAGAACGACGCCGCACGGGAGTTGATCGAGCGGGCCGGCGAGGAGTACGCGAGCGTCCTCAAGACGCACGGCGCGGTGTGGGTGCCCGCACTCACCCCGCTCGCCGAGGTCTGGCAGCCCGGCGCCGACCTGCGGGACCTGCGGGCGCTGCCCGCACTGGTCGTCACGGACGCCGCCGCGCTCGTCGCGGACCTCGCCGACGCCCGGATCGGCGCCGTCTGCCCGTCCGACGTCGTGGACCAACTCGCCGACCACACCGTCGCGTTGCTCAGCTTCGGCCTGCCCGGCTTCGCGGTCGACACCACTGGAGCCCTGCACCTCTCCCTGATGCGCTCCTGCACCGGCTGGCCCTCCGGCGTCTGGATCGACCCGCCCCGGCGCACCCTGCCCGACGGCGCCTCCTTCCAACTCCAGCACTGGACGCACGAGTTCAGTTACGCACTGGTCGGCGGCCCGGGCGACTGGCGGAGCCAGACCCTGCCCGCCCAGGGCCAGGAGTTCAACCACCCGCTCCACGCCCGGATCGCGCCGCCGCAGGACGGGCCGCTGCCGGCCACCCTCTCCTGGCTGCGGGTCGAACCGCAGCGCGAAGTCCTGCTCGGCGCGCTCAAGCCCGCCGGCAACCCCATCGCGCACGGCTCGGCGGCGGCCGTCGGGCGCGAACTCGCCGTCCGGCTGGTCGAGTCGACCGGACTCGGGCGCACGGCGGAACTCGGCGGCGCACTCGGGCTGAGCCACCTGCGGCCCGCCGACCTGCTGGAACGCCCCCTCGGCGAGGCCGTCGAACGCGTCGACCTCGCCGGCTCGCAGATCGCCACCCTGCTCGCCGCCCCGGGCGTCGCCGCCGAGCCCGGCGGCCCGGTCCTCGGCCCGGTCGCCGAACCCGCGCAACCCGTCCACGCCCGCTACTGGCTGCACAACCGGGGTCCGGCGCCGCTCGGCTACCTGCCGGTCTCCGTCGGCGCCTCGCCCGGCCTGCTGCAGACGGACGGCGAGGCGGTCGAACTCTCCGTCGCCCTGTCCTCACAACTGCGCGACGCGGCGGTCGAGGGCACGGCCGTCGTCCTGCCGCCCGAGGGCTGGCAGACCAGCCTCGGCAGCCGCCCCTACCGGCTGGAGCCCGGCGGCCACCTGCGCTTCCCGGTCACCCTCACCCCGCCCGCCGAAGTCCTGCCCGGCCTGCACTTCGCCGCCGTCCGGATCGTGCACGACGGCCAGGAGATCGAGGACGTCGTGACCATCGCCGTCGGCGACCTCCCCAACCTGCTGCCCGTCCCCGGCGACGCCCCCGAGGACTGGACGATCGCCCAGGGCACCAAGGCCACCACCGGCCGCGACACCGGCCTGGACGTCGCCGTCTCCGAGGAGACCCTGCGCGTCACCGCGGGCGGCCGCACCACCCTCGGCCTCACCCTCACCAACCGCACCCGCGGCGAGATCCGCGGCGAACTTCAACTCGTCTCCCCCTGGGGCACCTGGGACGCCATCGCCGACCCGGTCCGCGGCTTCACCGTCCCGGCCGGATCGTCCTCGACCGTGGCCTTCGAGATCGCCGCCCCCGAATCCACCGACCCCGGCGCGTACTGGGCGCTGGCCAAGGTCATGTGGTTCGGCCGCTGCCAGTACTCCCCGACCGTCGCCCTGGAGGTGGAGGCATGACCCTCGGTCTGCTCGACGGAAAGCCCCTCCCGCGCGCCGCCCTCGACCACCGCCTCGCCGCCCTCCGCACCGGCCCGCGCTCCACCGCCCTGCCCCAGCCCGGCAGTTCGGAGGACCGCCAGCTCAGCCGCTGGGTCGCCCAGGTGCTGCTGACCGAGGCGTTGTGCGAGGCGGTCGCCACCGAGCGCGACCTGCCCGTACGGTCCACCGGCCCGGCCCGCCTGGACCAGCAGGCCGCCGTCGAACTCGGCTCCATCACCGCCGCCGCCTACGAGGGCAGCCCAGCCGTCCGAGCCGTCTACGCGGCGGTCACCGCCGACGTCGAACCCTCCGCCGCCGACGTCGCCCACTACCGCACCCTGACCACCCGCCCGCCGTCGGCCGTCTGGCACCTCGCCCTGCCCGACGGCGAACTCGACGCCAACCCCGACACCCTCCCGACCGCCCTCGCCGAAGCCCTCCGCGAGGCTCCGCCCGGCACCTGGGTCACCGCCGGCCCCTGGAGGGCCGCGCTCCGCTCCGTGCACACCGTCACAGAGGAGCACGACCCCACCGCCGACCTCACCGAGGCCGCCCGCCGCGCCGCCTTCGTCCGCTGGCTCGACCACGAGCGCGCCCGACGCCTCACCCTCGTCGAGGGATTGGAGCACCCCGGCGACCCGGCCCAACCCGACAACCACCACCGCCACTGAGACGCCACCGCTGCCGACCTCGCCGGGATCACCAGCGAGGTCGGCAGCGGAACGGGCGGTCAGACGATCTTGCAGGGCGCGTACGCGGCGCCCAGCTGAACGGCCGCGCCCAGGCGGTGGTTCCCGTCCTGGATGCTGATGCCGCCCCCGTCGACCCGGATCTTGATCGGTTCGAGCGCGGCGCTGTTCTTCATGCCGGTGACGGCGGCACTGAGCCGCTTCTCGTCGAGCCCGCCCGCCACCGTCTGCGCACGACCGCTGGCCTGCCGCAGCAACGCGACGCTCACCTCGACCAGTTGGCCGGGACGCACGCCCTGCGCGGCGAAGTCCTGCAACTGGTCGATCTGTGCGCCCTCGAAAGTCCCGGCACCGGCCCGGACGTGGTAGCTGGAGTCCCGCTGCCGGTTGACGTGGCCGCTCAGGTCCGCCTGCGCCTGCTCGGGGCCGACCTCCATGTTGACGAGCTTGTAGTAGGTCTCCAGGCCGTCGTCGACCTTGATGTACCCGTAGCTGCCGTCCTCGTCGAAGATCACGCGTTCCTCGGAGCCCGCGAGCTGGTAGATCTTCTCGTAGTGCTCGTCGGTCAGCTTCTGGTCCAGGATGAGCCGCATGCCCGGATAGTCGGCGTCGACGTGGGTGTGGTCGCCCTCCTCCTCGGCGGGCTTCGCCGTGGGGCGCCGCTGCACCGAGGGCTCGCCGGCCTGCGTGCCGTGCGCGTGGGCCGCGTGCTCCGCTTCGGACTCCCGGGCGAGCGGCCGGGACAGCACCCGGGAGGCGTTCGCCTCGGCCTCGCGCTCGAAGCGGTCCGAGGGGTCGCTGACCCGTAGCCCGCTCCCGTTGTCGGTGCCCGCGACGGGGCCGCTGCGCTGCTGGATGACGTGGGTCAACTCGTGCGCGAGCGTGTGCTTGTCGCCCCCTCCGGCGCCGAGCACGATGTGGCTGCCCGAGGTGTACGCGCGGGCGCCGATCCCCGCGGCCGACTCCCGGGCGGTCGCACCCGTGTGCAGCCGGACATCGGAGAAGTCCGCGCCGAGCCGGGTCTCCATCTCGGCCCGGATCCCGTCCGCCATGGGCGTGCCGGGGCTCCTCAGCACCTCGTGGACGGCCGAGCGCTGCACGTCGGCCGCGGCGTGCTCGTGCTGCTCCTGTTCCTGCTCCAGCATCCGGCTCACCGCGGCATTGCCCACGGCCCGTTGCATGGCGGTGAGCGCCGCCGGCGTCACGGCCCGGGCACCGGAGGGCAGCCGGGCGGGAGCCGTGGGCCGACTGGTACGGCCCGGTCGTCGGTCGGTGGCAAACGCACTACCGGAGTCATGGGCACGCACAGGTAAGGCCCCTTCGAGGGATCGGCGACAGTCCCTCCCAGTCTGTTCGACCCCGCACCTCCGGCGGAAGGTACGCCAGGGCAGCGTCCGATGTCCCTTGGGGCCACCTCCCCCGTCAGCCCGCCGAGCTGGGTGCTCGGCGGGCCGGGTTCACGACGTGGTGTGCGACGGATCGCGGCGATGGGATGTGTCGGCGCAGTTCAGGGCAGCAGCGAGACCTGGTAGTGGGCGATGGACCAGCCGTCGTCGGAGCGCCGCAGCAGGATGCCGAGGTTGACGGTGAGGGTGGGGCGGTCGGGGAAGGCGAAGTCGACGCTGTGGTAGCCGAGGAGAAGGGTCGGGGTGAGCCGCCGGGACTCCAGGATGCGGTAGTCGGCCGTCATGCCGGGGGGCTGGGAGGCGTAGTAGGCACTGATGCCGGCCCGCCCGACGGTGTACGGGTGGAGGCCCTGGAAGATCGCGTCCTCGGTGAAGCAGTCGGCTGCCTGCTCGGGTTGGTGAGCGTCGACGGCGGCCTTCCAACGGTTGAGGACGCCGCGCAGCACGGCTTCGTCGCTCATCGGGCGCCTCCCGTGCCGGGGTCGTTGGGGTGCGGGGAGAGCGGGGTGACGGTGTCCTGGCGCCATACCCGCAGGGGCATGGAGGCGAGCGCCTGTTCCAGCCGCGTCTCGTCGGGGGCGCTGAAGAGGCCCCAGGTGCGCCATTCGCCGGGGGCGAGCGGCGGGCGCCAGAGCCGCAACAGGGCACCCTGGGCGGTGAGTTCGCGCGACCGCTGGGCCTCGCGGGCCCGGATGTCGGCGACCGCGTCCTCGGTGGTTCCGTCCGGGACGGTGGTCACCATGTCGACCAGGAATTCCATCGGTGTCCTCTCGTTCGGGGCTTACCGGAGTATCGAGGGGCGGCGCGGTCGCCGGTGCGGAGCCACGCCGGTCACGGCCGGGCGTCGTGGCCGGCGCGCAGGCTGAGGACGGAGCCGGCCAGGAGCAGGCCGACCAGGGTCAGCAGCGGGGCCGTCCAGGAGCCGGTGGCGGTGTGGAGGGCGGCGGTGAGGGCGGGGCCGCTGGCGGCGAGGAGGTAGCCGCAGGTCTGGGCCATGGTGGAGAGCGCGGCGACGTGGTCGTGGTCGGTGCCCCGGCGGGCGAAGAGCACGGCGGCCAGGGCCTGGCCGCCGCCCATGCCGATGCCGAGGATGCCGGCCCAGAGCGGAGCGCCGGTGGCGGGGGCGAGTACGACGCCGAGCAGGCCGAGGACGCAGACGGCCACCACGGCGAGCAGGTGCGGCCGCTGGTCGGCGCGGGCGGCGGCGAGGACGGGCGCGAGGAAGCCGCCGACGGCGAGGCCGAGGATGAGGACGGCCAGGTCGGTGCCGGCGGCGGTGCGGCTGAGGCCCGCGTCGACCAGGATCGAGGGCAGCCAGGCGAGGGTGGCGTAGAAGACCAGGGTCTGGATGCCGAAGAAGGCGGTCAGGCTCCAGGCGAGCGCGGTGCGGCCGACGGGCCGGCGGTGCACCGGCGCGGCGGCGGCCGGTATCCGCCGTTCCACCCGCAGCTGCGGCGCCATGCCCGCCGCCGCGAGGACGGCCGGGAGGACGGCGAGGCCGATCGCGGCCCGCCAGGACCACGCGTCGGCGACCGGCGCGACCAGGGCGGCGACCACGGCCGACCCGGTGCCCATCGCGAGGGCGTAGACGCCCATCATGGTGCCGATCCGCCGGGGCGCGAAGCGGGCCCGGACGAACACCGGGATCAGCACGTTGACGACCGCCACCGCGATGCCCACCAGCACCGTCCCCGCGTAGAGCCCGGGCAGGCCCGCGGTGCGCAGCAGCGCCCCGGCGACGAGCAGCACGCTCGCCCAGAACAGCCCGCGCTCCTCGCCGATCCGCCGCCGGGCGACGGCGCCGAGCGGCGCGAACAGGCCCATGCACAGCGGGGGCAGCAGCCCGAGCACGGTGACGGTGCCCTGGCCCCAGCCGGCGACCGGCGCGAGCGGTCCGACCTGTCCGAACGCGACCCGGGTGTTGAGGCTGAGGAGGACGAAGCCGACGACGAGCAGCGCGCCGGAGGCGGGGGCGGCACGGCCGGGTGAGGTCCGGCTGGGGGCGGAGGCGGTGCTGAGCGGCATGAGCGGCGAACCCTTCGCTGCGGCAGGAAGTTAGGCTTGCCTGAGCTTTCACGCTCAAGTGCGCTTGAGTGCAACCCGCCGGCCGTGAAGGAGACGACGCGTGGAGCAGCTCTACTCGATCACCGAGGCCGCGAAGGCCTTCGACCTCTCCGTCCCCGCCCTGCGCTACTACGAGGACTGCGGCCTGATCACCCCCGCCGCCCGCCGCGGCCGGGTGCGCCAGTACGACCGGGCGGCCCTGGAACGCCTCGCCCTGGTCCAGCTCTGGCACGTGGACGGCATGATCCCGCTCGCCGGGACGGCCGCCGTGATGGCGAGCGAGCAGGCGGCGGAACGCAAGGCGCTGCTGGCGGCGCAGCGGGACGAGATGACGGCCCGCGCCCGCCGTCTGGAGCGCGCCGCGGCCGTCCTGACCCACATGCTCGACTGCCACCGCGACCGCCCGCTGGACTGCCCGGTCACCCACGCGCACATCGACGCCCGCGTCGACGCCGCCCTCGCCGGCGAGGAACTGGCCGACGCCTTCCTCCCGCCGGCGACCGGGACCGCGACCGGGATCGGTCAGCCCAGCACCGCCGGCGTCGGCCCGTCGGGGCGGACGGTGATGCTGTAGGCGGAGCCGGTCGGGACGGATCGGAACCGCACGGTGTGGGCGGGCAGCAGGAGTTCGAGCAGCGCGGTGGTCTCGCGGACGGCGAACTGGGTGCCGAGGCAGGCGCGGGCGCCGAGGCCGAAGGGGAGGTACGCGCCGAGCTGGGCGGGGCGGGCGCCGGTGGCGGTGAAACGGGCGGGGTCGAAGCGTTCGGGGTCGGGCCACAGGGCCGGGTCGCGGTGGGTGAGGTAGGGGCAGACCAGGACGTCGGTGCCGGCGGCGATGCGGTGGCCGTCGATCACGTCGTCCTCGACGGCGTGCCGGGGGAGCAGCCAGGCCGGGGGGTAGAGCCGCAGGGCCTCGCTGACCAGGGCCTGCGGGTCCGCGCCGCGCGCCTCGGGGTGGCGGTCGAGGAGGAGGAAGAGCCAGGTCAGGGTGGTGGCGGTGGTCTCGTGCCCGGCGACGAGCAGGGTGACGAGTTCGTCGCGGATCAACCGGTCGGTGTACTCCGGGTGTTGGGCTGAGGCGTCGAGCAGGACCCGCAGCACGCCGGGCTCCTCGGCGTCGGTCGCCGAGCGCGCCGCGTCGATGGCGGCCAGCGCGACGGCGTCGATCCGGGCGAGGTCGGCGGCGACGGCGTCCCGGGCGTCCCCGGCGTCCGTGGGCAGGGTCGGCATGACCGCCACCACCCGTTCCACAGAACGGAGTTCATGGTCGGTGCGGTCGTCCAGCGGCAGCCCGGTGAGGGCCCGCCAGACGGTGTCGAGGGCGAATCCGCGCATCTCCTCGCCGAGGTCGAAGGTCTCGCCGCTGCGCGCGTACCCCTCCCAGCGGTCGGCCGTCCGGCGGGCGGCGGCGGCGATCCGCTGCTCGTAGCGGCGCATCCCGGTGCCGGTGAACTGGGATTGCAGCAGCCGCCGTTGGCGCTTCCAGGCGTCCCCGGTGGCGGAGAGCACGCCGTCGCCGACCAGCATCCGCGCGCGGTGCGAGCGCTTGACGTAGCGGTCGGGGTGGCGGCCGAGCACGTGCTGCACGGCGGCCGGGTCGGTGACCAGCACGGTGGGCGTGGGGCCGAGCCGGAAGGCGGCGATGCCGCCGATGCCCCGCTGCGCCCGGGCGAGCAGGTCGACGAGGTCGGCCTCCTCGCTGCGCCACTGCTCGACGGCCTCGGCGGCCAGCTCCGGTACGGGGCGGGTGTCGGTGGTCACCAGGAGTCTCCTCGGGGGTCGGCCGTCGTGGGCGGGCGGCCCGCCCCGCAGCCGACTGTACGTCAGCCGAGTGGCGGCCCGGTTACGCCCGGTGACCCGGGGGTGCGCCCGGCACACGGCTGCGCCGCGATCCGTCCCCCTCGACGGACCGCGGCGCAGCGGCTTACGGGGTGTCAGGCAGGTGACCTGCGGGTCACACGGCCTGCCACAGGGCGGGGACGATCGGCGGCTCCCAGCCGACCTGGGCGGTGTGACCCTGGAGGCAGCGGTAGCTGACCCCGTTGTAGGTCACGACGTCGCCCGCCTGGTAGGTGGTGCCGGGCGTCCAGGTGCCGCCGGGGTTGGTCGGGCCGTTGCCCACGACCAGCGAGAAGCTGGTGCTGTGGGTGGCGGAGCCGGTGCCGGTGAGCGTGATGCTGTAGGTGCCGGCCGCCGTGTTCGCGGCGGTCGCGATGGTCAGCGAGGCCGAGGCGCCGGACTGCACCGAGGACGGGCTGAAGGAGACCGTGACGCCCGCCGGGGCGCCGGAGGCGGTCAGGTTGACCGTCTGGGCGGAGCCGGAGGTGGTGGCGGTGGAGACCGTCGCGGTGGCCGAGTCGCCGGGGTTGACGGTGGCGGTGGCCGGGTTCACCGCGAGGGAGAAGTCGTTGGCGGGGGTGGTGCCGCCGACGGAAGTCTTCCAGATGGTGTAGGCCACGCCGTCGGCGCTGCGGTTCAGCGCGGTCGGGTCGATGTTGCTGGTGGTGTCGCAGGACTGGTGGTAGCAGGAGTCGTACGAACGGCCCGCGCTGCCGCCCCACTTGGTCGCCTGGCCGGAGGTCTTGACGGCGTCGGCACCGGCCGCGTAGCCGGAGGTGGGGATGCCGGCCTGCTGGAAGGAGTAGTCGTCCGAGCGGCCCTGGCCCTCGACGTTCTCCTCCGGCTGGAGGTTGAGGGAGTCCCAGTAGGCCTTCATCGGCGCGGCGGCGGCGGAGGTGATGTTGTTGATGAAGTAGCCGGCGTTGGGCGATCCGACCATGTCGAAGTTGTAGTAGGACTTGATCGCGGAGCGCTGGGTGGAGCTGAGCTGGCCGACGTAGGACTGCGAGCCCTGGAGGCCCTGCTCCTCACCGGTCCACCAGGCGAACCGGACGTGCCGGGTCAGGGTGGGGTTCTGCTGGGCGAGGACGAGGGCGTTCTCCAGCAGGGTGGCCGAGCCGGAGCCGTTGTCGTTGATGCCGGGGCCGGCCGAGACGCTGTCCAGGTGGGCGCCGAACATGGTGACCTGGTCGGCGGGGCCGCCGGGCCAGTCGGCGATCAGGTTGTTGGACTGGTAGGTGCAGGAGGTGCAGGTCTGCTCGGTCACGGTGTAGCCGGCGGCCTGCAGCTTGCCCTTGATGTACGCCACGGACTGGCTGTGCCCGGCGCTGCCGGCCCGGCGGTTGCCGCCGTTCTGGCTGGCGATGGTGTTCAGCTGGGTCAGGTGGGCCTGGACCTTGGCGACGTCGATGTCGGGCGCGGGCCCGCCGGGGGTGCCCCCGCCGCCGACGGTCAGGGTGTACTGGGCGGTGTGGGTGGCCGCGCCGGCGGTGCCGGTGACGGTGATCACGTACGTCCCGGCCGGGGCGCCCGAGGAGGCCGACAGGGTCAGCGTCGCGGACGAACCCGTCTGCACGGAGGAGGGGCTGAGCGTCGCGGTGACCCCGGTCGGGGCGCCCGAGGCGGTCAGGTTGACGGTCTGCGCGGTGCCCGAGGTGACGGCGGTGGAGACCGTAGCCGTGGTCGAGGCGCCGGGCTGGACCGAGCCGGAGGCCGGGCCGAGCGCGAGCGAGAAGTCGTTGTTGCCGGACGGGGTGCAGGTCGGGTCGCCGCTCTGCGCGGGCACGCTGATCGCGTCCCAGGCGGCCTTGGTCCGGTTGAAGTAGTTGCAGGTCGGGTCGAGGTTCTTGGCGGCGGTCAGGGTGGTGGTGCGGTACCGCTTGTAGGTCATGCCGCTGGTCTTGAGCAGCATGCCGCCGTAGAAGACCTGGCCGGCCTGCTTGACGCCGATGCCGGTGACCGAGGAGTTGTTGCAGGTGGGGCTGGACGGCTTGCCGCCGCCCGGGTTGGAGCCCATCGACAGGAGGTAGAACCAGTGGTTCAGCGGGCCGGCCGCCGCGTGCACCTCGGTGCTGGGGATGGAGGAGGAGTAGCAGTTCGGGTCGTTGTTGACCAGTGAGGGCTGGTAGAGGTTGCGGATCGGCCCCTGGCCGACCAGGTTGACCTGCCGGCCGACCTGGTAGTCGGGGTAGTCGTAGGGCGCGGGCTGGTTGGCGTACTCCTTGGTGAGCGCGCCGAAGATGTCGCCGGTGCCCTCGCCCAGGCCGTTCTCGTTGTTGGCGCCGCCGGGGGTGTACTGGTCGATGCCGTGGCCGAACTCGTGGCCGACGACGTCCTGGGCGGCGATCCACTCGTTGTTCTGGTTGTGGCCGATGGAGACGGAGCTGCCGTCCCAGTAGGCGTTGACGTCGTTGAGGCCGACCTTGACCGGCCAGCTGCCGCCGTTGCCGTTGTGGCCGTTGCGACCGAGCCAGTCGCGGAGCATGTCCCATTCCTTCTGGGCCGCCCACATGGCGTCGGCGCAACCGGTCTCCTTGCTGGAGGGGTTGCCGGTGCCCCAGGAGTCGGAGGACTTGCTGAACACCTGGCCGCTGCTGTAGTCGGAACAGGTCAGGCCGGGCCGGTTCGGGTCGCGCAGAGAGTACGAGCCGCCGGAGTTGGTGGTGCTGATGGTCAGCGGGCCGGGGCCGTTCCACTTGCTGTTGATGGTGCCGGCGCGGACATCGTCGTAGCTGTCGATCACCTCGCCGCTGGCGGCGTCCACGAAGACGTGCAACGTGCTCGGCGCGCTCTCGGTACGGCCCTTGAGGACGGTCTCCCAGGCGAGCCGGCTCGCACCGTCCTTGACCCGGACGACCAGGCGGCGCTCGGCCACCGAGTCCACCGCGGCCAGCTTGGTGCGCGCGGTCTTCTCCGCGTTCGCCGCGCTGACCTGCGGGGTTATCGAGCCGCCGACCGGCCCGGTGGCGGCCGACTGGAGGCCGCGGACCTTGCCCTGGCCGTCGGCGAGCACCACGGCGTCGCCACCGACCACCGGCAGGCCGCGGTAGCTGCGGTCGTACGCGACGGAGTAGAGGCCGCCGAGCCAGGGGGTGACGGCCCGGCGTTCGTAGGTCTCGCCGGGGCCCTTGGCCAGTGCGTCCAGGCCGGCGGCCGCGGCCGCGTCGGCGGCGTTGACGGCTGCCGCGAGGGCGCTGGGTGGTGCGGGAGAGGGGGTGGGCGCGGCGGTGGCCGGCCCGGCCGTGGCGGCGATCATGCCGGCCAGCACGGTCAGGGTGGTCGCCGTGGTCAGCAACCGTCCTGTGGAAACTCTGCGTTGCATCGAGGCTCCTCGCATGTGGGGGTCCTCGACCGCGGACGGCAGGGCTGGTGGCCCACCGCAGGGCCGTGTCTGGGGGACGGCCGTGCGGGCCGTCCGCGCTCGGGTGCCGGAACCCTCACACGGCGTCATGCTCTGGTCAATGGCTGGTGCACGCGATGCATAGGGTTGGCAAATTCCGTCAAGCTGGGCTTTTGCCCGAGTGGTTGAGACCACCTCATGTACGGACCGGGTGTCATCGAGTACCGTCCTGATGGTCGGAAGGTTGGCGAGGGGCCCGGGGGAAGCGACCGGAGGAGGCAGCCGTGCACCGGAACCGCGTGGCCGTGGCACCGGCGTCCTCACCTCCGTCCCCACCCGTCGCCCCGCCCGCCCAGGAGCTGGGCGCCTGGCGTGACTTCGGCGCCCGGCTGCGCCACTGGCGGCGCCGGGCCGGCCTCACCCAGGCCCAACTCGGCGCCGGAATCGGCTACGACCACACCGCGGTGAGCAAGATCGAGCACGGCGCCCGCCGGGTCACCCCTCGGATCGCTGACAGGATCGACGAACTCCTCGGCGCGGGCGGTGAGTTGCGGGCCGCCTGCCAGCGGGCCGAGACCGCCGAACTGCCCTCCCTGGCGCCCCTCGCGCCCGCCCTGCTGCGGCCCCCGCTGCCCACCGCGGCCGCGAACGGGCCCGGCGGCCCGGCCCGCTGGAGCGCCCCCGCCCAGCCGCCGCCCCGGCTGCCCGACTACGGCCTGCTCTGCCCGCTGCACGGCGCCGACGGCTGCGACGTCCCCGACCCGGTCGAACTCGCCGCGCTGCACGCCGAGTTCTGCGCCGCGAACCCGGCCGGCGCGCCACCCCTGGACGCCGCCACCGCACACGCCCTCACCGGGCTGCTCGCCGCCCACCTGCGCTCCGGCGAGGCCGGCGGCCTGCCCGGCCTGGCCGCCGCCGTCGAACGCACCTTGCAGGCCGTGCTCGCCCGGCTCGCCGCCGCCCCCGCCGCGCAGCGCCGCCCGCTCGCCCGACTGGCCGCCGAGCACGCGCACGCCGCGGGCGCGCTGCGGATGCAGGACGGCCGCAACGCCACCGCGATGGCCTGCTTCGACCGCGCGCTCGCCTGGGCGGAGCTCGCCGGGGACCAGGCCACCCAGGTCGCCGCGCTGAGCGACATGAGCACCCTCGCCCGGATGGACGGCGACCCGGCCGCCGCCCTCGGCTACGCCCGGGAGACCGGCCGCGCCGCCCCCGGCCGGCACTGGGCCGGCGCGATGGGCCAGATCGGCCAGGCCCGTGCGCACGCCCTCACCGGCGACGTCCGGGCCACCATTCGCCACCTCGGCCGCGCCCGGCTGCACCTGGACCACATCGGCGCCCGGGACGAGGACGACGCGCCCTGGCTCTCCATCGCCTCGATGCGGCTGCGGGTGGAGTCCGGCGCGGCCGCCGCGCTGCGCGACCTCGCCGCGGTCGTCGGCGACCCCCGGCTGGCCCGCCGGGCGCTGACCGCGGCCGAGACCGCGCTCGGCCTGCTCGGCCCGGCCCAGCTCCCCTCCAGCCGTCTCCTCTTCACCGTCCGGGTGGCGGACTGCCACGCCTGCGCGCACGACCCGCAGACCGCCGTCCAACTGCTCGGGCCCGCCCTGAAGACCGCCCCGGCGGCGGCCCTGCCGGCCCTGGTCGGGTACGAGCTGCGCGGCCTGCGCGACCGCCTCGCGGCGTACCGGCCGGAGGCGGCGTGGCGGCTGGCGGAGCTGGCGGGATCCTGACGGGCGGCGCCACCCGCACGGCCCGCGCCCTCGCGCCAGGCTCGCGCTCGCCCGGTGCCACCCGCGCCGCCCTCGCCGGACCGGGGGCCGGATCCGGGTCCGGACCGCCCCCTGCGCCAGGGGGCGTGCGACCTCGCCCGGCGTGGGACCGACCCCGCTGCGCTCCGGTTTCTCCAGCGCCTGCGAACAAACGCGCCCCTTTCGCGCCGGTCTGGTGTCAACTTCGTGCGCAGATCTTCCTCCGATCGGGTTATTTATGGCGTTAACACGTCGAATGACTGCCGTAGCTGACCTCTCCAGCTAGAGTCTCTGACGTTTCCAGTCATTAGTTCGCGAATAACCAAGGGGGCGCGTGCTGTCCGCCATTGCACGCCGGCTCGCTCATCCGCTTCTGCTCCTGGGGGTGCTGTGCACGGCCGTCGCCACACTGCACTTCCACTGGGAGCCCGACCGGGTCTCCCCCCTCGTGCTGGTCGGCGTCCTCGGGTACCTGGCCGTACTGGAGCGGGTGATCCCGTACCGGACCGACTGGCATCCGAGTGGGCGTGAACTGCGCTGGTACACCGTGTACTTCGTGCTGAGCATGGTCGGCGGTGCGCTCGCCCAGGGGCTGGTGACGGCGCTGGTGCAGGTGCTCGGGGCGGCCCATCCGGTGCTCCCGTTCGCCCTGGAGATCCCGCTCGCGCTGCTGATCGGATCGCTCGGCGACTACCTCGTCCACCGCTGGTCCCACCACAACCGGTGGCTCTGGCGCCTGCACGGCGTCCACCATGTGCCGGACAAGGTGAATGTCGCGAACAACGGTGTGAACCATATTCTCGACGTGTTCGTCGCGCAGTCCGTGGTGCAACTCCTGCTGTCGCTGATCGGCTTCTCGGCGGAATCCGTGTTCGTGGTCGGAATATTCATTCTTGCGCAGGGGTATTTCGTTCACGCGAACATCGACGTCCGCCTCGGGTTCCTCGGCCACCTGCTGGCCGGCCCCGAGCTCCACCGACTGCACCACAGCACCGACCTCGCTGAGGCCGGGCACTACGCCTCCGACCTCTCGCTGTGGGACCACGTGTTCGGCAGCTTCACCTGGCGCCCCGGCCGGGTGCCCACCGCCGTCGGCCTCGCCGATCCGGCCGCCTTCCCGGCCACCGGCGAAGTGGGTGCCACCCTGCTGCACCCCTGGCGCCAGGTGAAGACCACCGAGCCGTCCGTCTGACCCTGCCCGCGAGGCCGCTCTTCCTCCGCCCGTGTCCGCGCCGCCACGCCATCACCCTCGGATTGGATCATGAACACCTCGCCCTTCGCCGTGCCCTGCGACCGGATCGCGATCACCGGCATCGGCTGCCGCCTGCCGGGACACGCCAACGACCACCGGACCTACTGGCGCAACCTCGTCGAGGGTCGGGACTGCCTCACCGCGACACCCGCCGACCGCTACGACACCGGCACGCTCGGCAGTCGGGACCGGTCCAAACCGGGCCGCCTGGTCGGCGGCCGGGGCGGCTACATCGACGGCTTCGACACCTTCGACCCGGACTTCTTCGGCATCAGCCCGCGCGAGGCCGAGCATATGGACCCGCAGCAGCGCAAGCTCCTGGAGGTCAGCTGGGAGGCCCTGGAGGACGGCGGCCTGCGCCCCGGCGAGCTGGCCGGCCGCGACGTCGGCGTCTACATGGGGGCCTTCACCCTCGACTACAAGATCCTCCAGTTCGCCGACCTGGACTTCCGCACGCTCGCCGCGCACACCGCCACCGGCACCATGATGACGATGGTGTCCAACCGGATCTCGCACTGCTTCGACTTCCGCGGCCCCAGCGTCTCGATCGACACCGCCTGCAGCTCCTCCCTGGTCGCGGTGCACCTCGCCTGCCAGAGCCTGCTCCGCGGCGAGACCGAACTCGCCCTGGCGGGCGGCGCGTTGCTGCACATGGCGCCGCAGTACACGATCGCCGAGACCAAGGGCGGCTTCCTGTCCGCCGACGGCCGCTCACGCGCCTTCGACGCCTCCGCCGACGGCTACGTCCGGGCCGAGGGGGTCGGCGTGGTCGTCCTCAAGCGGCTGTCGGACGCGCTGCGCGACGGCGACCCGGTGCACGCCGTCATCCTCGGCAGCGGCGTCAACCAGGACGGGCGCACCAACGGCATCACCGTCCCCAGCGCGGACGCCCAGGTCACCCTGATCGAACGGGTCTGCGCCGAGGCCGGGGTGCTGCCCGGCAGCCTCCAGTACGTCGAGGCGCACGGAACCTCCACCCCGGTCGGCGACCCGATCGAGGCGGCCGCGCTCGGCCGGGTGCTGGGCATCGGCCGCCGCCCGGGCGACCGCTGCTACGTCGGCTCGGTCAAGACCAACATCGGGCACACCGAGGCCGCCGCCGGCGTCGCCGGGCTGATCAAGACCGCCCTGGCCCTCAAGCACCGGCGGATCCCGCCGCACCTCAACCTGGAACGGCCCAACCCCGGCATCGACCTGGCCGCGCTGCCCTTCGACATCCCGACCGCCCCGATCGACTGGCCCGAGCACGACGGACCGGCCCGGGCCGGCGTCAACTCCTTCGGCTTCGGCGGCACCAACGCGCACGTCCTGCTGGAGGAGCCGCCGAGCACCGGGCCCGCCGCCCCGGCCCCGCAGCCGGCCTGCACCGTGCTGCCGCTGAGCGCCAAGGACGCCGCCGGGCTGCCCGAACTCGCCGCCGGAATCCGTCGGGAGCTCGCCGCCGGGGTGCCGCTCGACGACCTCGGCCACACCCTGGCGCACCGGCGCCAGCACCTGCCCGAGCGGCTCGCGGTGGCCTACTCCACTCGGGACGACCTGGACGAGGCGCTGGCCGCCCACGAGCGCGGCGAGGCTCACCCCCGGGTGCTCCAGGGCCGCGCCCGGGAGCGCCAACAGCGCCGTCTCGCCTGGGTGTTCACCGGCATGGGCCCGCAGTGGTGGGGCATGGGCCGGGGCCTGTACGAGAACGAACCGGTCTACCGGGCGGCCGTCCAGGCCTGCGACCGGGAGATCCGCGAGCAGGCCGGCTGGTCCCTGCTCGACGAACTGCACCGCGACGAGGCCGACTCCCGGATGGCCGAGACCTGGCTCGCCCAGCCCGCCAACTTCGCCGTCCAGCTGGGCCTGTCCGCGCTCTGGCGCAGCCACGGCCTGCGCCCCGACGCGGTGGTCGGGCACAGCACCGGCGAAGTCGCCGCGTTCTACGAGGCCGGGGTGTACGACCTGGCCGACGCCGTCCGGGTGGTGCTGGCCCGCAGCCGCCTCCAGCAGCGGCTGGCCGGCACCGGCACCATGCTCGCCGTCGGCCTCCCGGAGGCCGAGGCGGAGCGCCGGATCCGCCCGTACCGCGCCCGGGTCTCGCTGGCGGCCGTCAACAGCCCCTCCACCGTGACCCTGGCCGGCGACACCGACGCGCTGCGCGAACTCGCCGAGGAACTGCGCGGGCAGGAGGTGTTCACCCGCTTCCTGGAGGTCGAAGTCCCGTACCACAGCGTGCGGATGGACCCGATCAGGGACGAGCTGACCGCCGCGCTCGCCGCGCTCAAGCCCAACGAGGCCCGGCTGCCGCTCTACCTCACCGCCCGCGAGGGCCTCGCCCGCGGCCCCGAACTCGACGCCGGGTACTGGTGGCACAACGTCCGCAACCCGGTGCGCTTCCGCGCCGCCGTCGAACGGATGGCCCAGGACGGGCACGGCCTGTTCCTGGAAATCGGCCCGCACCCGGTGCTCGGCCACGCGATCCGCGAGTGCGTCGACGGCGCGCACGCCCTGCCGTCCATCCGCCGGCACGCCGACGAGCCCGCCTGCTTCACCCGGTCGCTCGCCGAACTGCACACCCTGGGCGTCGAACCGGACTGGCGCGCACTGCACCCGGCCGGCCGCCCGGTGCCGCTGCCCGGCTACCCGTGGCGGCGCGACCGGTACTGGGTCGAGCCGAGCGCCGTCCGGCAGGTCCGGCTCGGCGAGGTCGACCACCCGTTGCTCGGCCGCCGCACCGCGAGTGCCCAACCCGCCTGGACCACCGCACTCGACCCCGAGCGGCTGCCCTACCTGGCCGACCACCGGATCGAGGGCCAGATGGTCTTCCCGGCGGCCGGGTACCTGGAGATGGCCGCCCAGGCCGTCCGCGCCCTCACCGGCGGCACCGAGGTGGTGCTCGCCGAGATCGAGCTGAACCGGGCCCTGTTCCTCTCCGACACCGAGCCCACCCCCGTCCAACTCGGCTACGCCCCGGAGGACGCCCGCTTCACCATCGCCTCCACCCCGGTCGGCGGCGAACCGGTGGTGCACGCCGGCGGCCGGGTCCGCACCGGCCAGCGCCGCGCCCACGGGCCGGCGCTGGACGCCGAGGCGATCCGCTCCCGCGGACAGCGCTTCGACGGCCCCGACTGCTACCGGCTCCTGGCCGCCCGCGGCTACGACTACGGGCCCGCCTTCCAGGCCGTCCAGGAGGTGTGGACGAGCCCTGGCGAGGCACTGGCCCGGATCAGCCCGACCGACCGGCTCGGCCCCGAGGCGGCCGACCACCAGCTGCACCCGGTGCTGCTCGACGCCTGCTTCCAGACCCTGCTGGCCACCCGGCTGCTCACACCCGAGGACGGCGGCGTCCGGCTGCCGGTGTCCATCGAGGAGGTCCGGCTCGACCAGGCCGGCGACCGGCCGCTGTGGGCGCACGCCACCGTCACCCGCGAGGGCGGCGGCGAACTCGTCGGCGACCTCGCCCTGTACACCGAGGACGGCACCCCGGTCGGCCGGATCACCGGCTTCCGGGTCGCCGACGTCGCGCAGGCCCCCGCCTCGGTCGGCCTCGCCACCATCGACGGCTGGCTCACCGAACTCGCCTGGACGGACGCCCCGGCCGCGCCCGCCGACCAGGACCTCGGCGACCTGCTGCTGTTCGCCGACGCCGGCGGCCTCGCCGAACGCCTCGCCGCGCTGGCCGCCGAACGCGGCGCCCGCTGCCACCTGGTCCGGCCCGGCACCGACTACCGGCCCGGCGACGGGCGCTCGACCGTCCGCCCGGACTCCGCCGAGGACCTCACCCGGCTCCTCACCGACCTCGGCCCCGGCTACCGCACCGTCGTCCAGCTGTGGAACCTCGACCAGCCCGCCCTCGACACCACCACGGCCGACCGGCTCGACCAGCTCGCCACCCTCGGCGGCTACGCGCTGATCGCCCTCGCGCAGGCCCTGCCCGCCGCCCTCCCGGACGCCCGGCTGCACATCGTCACCCGGGGCACCCAGGCCGCCGCCCCCGACGACCGGGTCGAACCGCTCGGCGCACCCGCCTGGGGCATCGGACGGGTGCTCTGGCAGCAGGAACTCGTCGCCCAGCGCGGCACCCTGATCGACCTCGACCCCGCCGCCGAGCCGCTCGACCAGGCCGAGGCGCTGCTCGCCGAACTCGCCTCCCGGGACGAGCAGGAGATCGCCCTGCGGGCCGGCCACCGCCGCACCAGCCGGCTCCGCCGGGCCGAGGGCCTCACCCGCCCGCTGCCGCCGGTCCTGCGCCCCGACGGCAGCTACCTGGTCACCGGCGCGTTCGGCGCGCTCGGCCGGCTGCTCTGCCGCACCCTGGTCCGGCGCGGCGCCCGGCGGCTGATCCTGGTCGGCCGCACCGCGCTGCCCGAGCGCGACCAGTGGTACCGGACCGACCCCGCCAGCCCGGCCGGGGAGCGGATCGCCTTCCTGCGCGAACTCCAGGCGCTCGGCGCCGAACCGCTGCTCGCCCCCGTCGACGTCACCGACGAGACCGCCCTCGCCGCCTGGCTCGCCGACTACCGGCAACGCCAACGCCCGCCCATCCGCGGGGTGTTCCACCTCGCCGGGCAGGTCAAGGACGTGCTGGTGCCGCAGATGGACCGGGCCGCCTTCGACGCCGGATACGCCCCCAAGGTGGTCGGCGGCCACCTGCTGCACCGGCTGCTGCGCGACGAACCGCTCGACCACTTCGTGCTGTTCGCCTCCGTCGCCTCGCTGCTCACCACCGCCGGGCAGACCAACTACGCGGCCGGCAACGCCTTCCTGGACGCCCTCGCCCACCACCGCCGGGCCGCCGGCCTGCCCGCGCTCAGCCTCGACTGGGGCCCCTGGGCCACCGGCATGATCGAGGAACTGGGCCTGGTCGCCCACTACCGCGACGCCCGCGGCATGAGCTCGCTCCCGCCGGACGCCGGCACGGCCGTGCTGGAACGCGTCCTCGGCCAGGACCGCGCCCAGCTGCTGGTCGCCACCGTGGTCGACTGGCCGACCTTCCTCGCCTGGTACCCCGCGCCGCCGCCGCTGGTCGCCGACCTGGCCGCCGACGCCGCCGAGCAGGCCCCGGCCGAGACCGGCGGCTTCCTGGACGCCTACCGCACGGCGGATCCGCCGACCCGGCACCGGCTGGTCACCGAGCGGTTCACCGCCGCCGCCGCGGCCGTGCTGCGGATCGGCGCCGAGCGGATCGCCCCGGACACCAGGCTCGGCGCGCACGGCCTGGACTCGCTGCTCGCGATGGAGCTGCGCGCCCGGGTGCACGGCGAACTGGGCGTCGCCCTGCCGGTGGTGGCGCTGCTCAGCAACGGCACCGTCGGCGACCTGGTCGACCTGCTCGTCGCCGGCCTGGCCGAGCGGCTCGACGCCGAGGGCGGCCCCGAGCAGGCCGAGGTCGAGCTGCACACCGACGAGGCCCGCTACCCGCTCACCCACAACCAGCAGGCGCTGTGGTTCCTGCGCCAGCTGCACCCGGACGGCTTCGCCTACAACATCGGCGGCGCGGTGGAGGTGCGCGCCGAGCTCGACCCCGAGCTGGTCTTCGCCGCCTTCCGCGCGCTGGTCGCCCGGCACCCCGGGCTGCGGGCCGCCTTCACCGCCGAGGAGGGCCGACCGGTCCAGCGGATCCGCCCGGAGGCGGTGGCCGACACCGGACTGTTCGACGTCGAGGGCCGCCCCTGGGAGGAGATCCACGCGTTGATCGTCGCCGAGTACCGGCGGCCGTACGACCTCGCGAACGACCCGCTGGTCAGGCTGCGACTGTTCCGGCGCGGACCGGACCGCTGGGTCCTGATGAAGGCCGTCCACCACATCGTCTCGGACGCGATCTCCACCTTCACCTTCATCGAGGAGCTGTTCGAGGTCTACGAGGCGCTGCGCCACGGCCGCACCCCCGAACTCCCCGCCGTGGCCGCCCGCTACCTCGACTTCCTCAACCACCAGAACCGCTTCCTGGCCGGCCCCGACGCCCGGCGGATGCTCGACTACTGGCGCGGCCACCTGCCGGCCGAGATGCCCGTCCTGGCCCTGCCCACCGACCGGCCCCGGCCGGCCGTGCAGACCCACAACGGCGCCTCGGCGTTCTTCCGGCTCGACGCCGACCTGACCGCCCGCGTCCACGAGCTGGCCCGCGCGCACCACGCCACCCCGTTCATGGTGCTGCTCAGCGCCTACTACCTGCTGCTGCACCGCTGGTCGGGCCAGCAGGACATCGTGGTCGGCAGCCCCGTCACCGGCCGCACCCAGGAGGAGTTCGCCTCCGTCTACGGCTACTTCGTCAACCCGCTGCCGCTGCACGTCAGCCTGGCCGGGGAGCCGACCGTGTCCGAGCTGCTGGCCCGGGTGCGGGAGAGCGTGCTCGGCGGCCTGGACAACCAGGAGTACCCGTTCCCGCTGCTGGTCGAGCAGTTGGGGCTCCAGCACGACCCCAGCCGCTCGGCGGTGTTCCAGGCGATGTTCATCCTGCTCACCCACAAGGTCGCCGTGGAACGCTTCGGCTACCGCCTGGAGTACATCGAACTCCCCGAGGAGGAAGGGCAGTTCGACCTGACGCTGTCCGCCTACGAGGACCGCGCGGACGGCTGCTTCCACTGCGTGTTCAAGTACAACTCCGACCTCTTCGACGCCGCCACCGTCGAGCGGCTGGCCGCGCACTACCGCAACCTGCTGGACGCCATGACCAGCGCCGGCGCCGACCGCCCGGTCGGCCGGCTGCGGATGCTCGACGAGGCCGAACGCCGCCGCATCCTCACCGGCTTCAGCGGCGCCGACCGGCGGGCGGACCACGACACCCCGGTGCCCGAACTCGTCGCCAAGGCCGCCGCCGAACACCCCGAGGCCGTCGCCGTCACGGCCCCCCGCCCGGACGGCGCCCGCCGCCTCACCTACGGCGAACTCGACCGGCGGGCCCAGCGGACGGCCCTGCGGCTGCGCGAACTGGGCGTCGGCGAAGGCTCGGTGGTCGCGGTCTGCCTGGACAAGTCACCCGAGCTGATCGTCGTCCTGCTGGCGATCTGGCGGGCCGGCGCCGCCTACCTGCCGCTCGACCCCGGACACCCGGCCGACCGGCTCGCCTACCAGGTGACCGACGCCGGAGCGGCCCTCGTCGTGGTTGCGGAGCGGAACCCGTTCGGCACCGAACCGCCCGTCCGCCCCGTCACCCTGGACGAGCTCGACCGGCCCGCCGCCGAGAGCGGCCCGCTGCCCGCCGCCGACCCGGACCGCCCCGCCTACGTCATCCACACCTCCGGCTCCACCGGCCGCCCGAAGGCCGTGCGGGTCGACCACCGCAACCTCGCCGCCGTCACCGCGGGCTGGCGCGCCGAGTACCGCCTCGACACCGAGGCCCGGGTGCACCTCCAGATGGCCGGGACCGCCTTCGACGTGTTCTCCGGCGACCTCGCCCGGGCGCTGAGCACCGGCGGCACCCTCGTCCTGGTCGACCGCGACCTGCTGTTCGACACCGCCCGGCTGTACCGCACCATGCGCGAGGAAGCCGTCGACTGCGGCGAGTTCGTGCCCGCCGTCGCCCGCGGCCTGCTGGCCCACTGCGAACGCGAGGGCCTGCGGCTGGACTTCCTGCGGCTGCTGGTCGTCGGCTCCGACTCCTGGAAGGCCGCCGAGCACCGGCGGCTGCGCGCCCTGTGCGGGCCGGACACCCGGCTGGTCAACTCCTACGGCCTGACCGAGGCCACCATCGACACCAGCTACTACGAGGGCGGCGCGGACGCCCTGGAGCCCGGCCGGATGGTGCCGATCGGCCGACCCTTCCCCAACAGCGCGCTGTACATCCTCGACCACTACGGCGAGCCGGTACCGCCCGGCGTGCCCGGCGAGCTGTGGATCGGCGGCGCCGGTGTCGCCGCCGGCTACCCGAACGACCCGGAGCAGACCACCCGGCGCTTCACCACCCTGGAGCTCGACGGCCCGCCCGTCCGGCTCTACCGCACCGGCGACCTCGGCCACTGGGACGCCCACGGCACCGCCCACCTGCTCGGGCGGATCGACAACCAGGTCAAGGTGCGCGGCCACCGGATCGAGATCGGCGAGATCGAGGCCCACCTCACCGCCCGCCCCGAACTCGCCCAGGCCTGTGTGACGGTCCGTGAGGATTCCACCGGCGAAGCCGTGCTGGCCGCCTACCTGGTCCCCGCCGAGGGGACCACCCTGGACCGCCGGGAACTGCGCCGCCACCTGGCCGAGCACCTGCCCACCGTGATGATCCCCTCCCACCTCACCGAACTGCCCGCCCTGCCGCTCACCCCCAACGGCAAGGTCGACCTGGCAGCCCTGCCCGAGCCCCGGATCGACACCGGCGGCGCGCAGCACGAACCGCCCGTCACCCTCTACGAGATCCGCACCGCCGAGCACTGGAGCAACCTGCTCGGCGTGGCGGAGGTCGGCCTCCAGCACGACTTCTTCGAGCTCGGCGGCAGCTCCATCCGGCTGATCGAGCTGATCCACCACCTGCAGACCGAGTTCAACATCAGCATCCCGGTCGGCCTGCTGTTCAAGGTGACCACCCTGCACGGGATGGCCCGCACGCTGGAGCAGATCATCACCGGCGAGGTCGCCGGCGGCCAGCCGTACCTCTGGTTCAACCCCGGGGCGCCCGAGGGGCGGACGGTGTTCTGCTTCCCGCCGGCCGGCGGCCACGGCCTGGTCTACCGCCAGCTCGCCGCCCACCTGCCCGACCACCGGCTCGCCGCCTTCAACTACCTCACCGGCGACGACAAGACCGCCCGCTACGCCGACCTGGTCGAGGACCTGGAGGAGGCGGGGCCGTACGTCCTGCTCGGCTACTCGCTCGGCGGCAACCTCGCCTTCGAGGTGGCCCGGGAGCTCGAACGCCGAGGCCGTACGGTCAGTTCCGTCCTGGTGGTGGACTCCTACCGGATCCCCGAGCCCTTCGAGCTCGGCGAGGAGCACCTGGCCGTCTTCGAACGCGAACTCCACGAGCACCTGCACCGGCACACCGGCTCCCGGATCGTCGCCCAGGAGACCCTCGAACAGGCCCGGGACTACCTGGCGTTCTGCAGCAGGACCCCCAACCTGGGAGTCCTGAAGGCCCCGCTCAACGTGGTGTGCGAACGGGACCGGCTGGCGCTGCACGCGGGCGGCGAGCACGGCTCCTGGCACGGCGCCTCCAGCGCCGGAACGGCCGTCCACGCCGGGCACGGCAGCCACGCCGAGATGCTGGACGCCGAGTTCGCCGCCCGCAACGCCGAACTGGCGGGCGCCATCCTGGCCGGAGGCACCGCCGATGGCCGGGTCTGAGCGCGGGCCGGACTGGTCGAGCCGGGAGCGGGCCCCCGGCGGCCCGCCCCGGGTCATCGTGATCGGCGCGGGCATCGGCGGGCTCTCCACCGGCTGCTACGCGCAGATGAGCGGGCTGGAGACCCGGATCTTCGAGAAGCACGTGCTGCCGGGCGGCTGCTGCACCGCGTGGTCCCGGCACGGCTACCTGTTCGACTACTGCATCGACTGGCTGATCGGCACCGCCGAGGGCACCGGGGCGAACCAGGTGTGGCGCGAACTCGGCGCCCTCGACGGCAAGTCGATCACCTGCTTCGACGTCTTCAACCGCGTCGTCGACGAACACGGCCGCGCCGTCACCTTCTACGGGGACCCGGACCGGCTGGAACAGCACCTGCTGGCCACCGCCCCCGGCGACGCCAAGCCGATCCGCGCCTTCTGCCGGGACCTGCGCCGCTTCGCCGCCATCGACCTGCCCTGGGACCTCACCCCGCCGCCGCTGCGCGGCCCGGCCGAGCGGCTGCGCACCCTGCGCACCGTGCTGCCCGCGTTCCGGCTCTTCTGGCGGACCGCGACGACCCCGATGAGCGGCTTCGCCGAGCGCTTCCAGGACCCTCTGCTGCGGCGGGCGCTGCCCAACATGTTCCTCCAGGAGCCGGCCGGCTTCCCGCTGCTGCCGTACCTGTACACCCTGGCCGCCGCGCACAACGGCAACACTGGCTTCCCGCAGGGCGGTTCGCTCGGGCTGGCCCGGTCGGTGGAGGAGCGCTACACCTCGCTCGGCGGGGTGGTCGGCTACCGCTGCCGGGTGGAGCGGATCCTGGTCGAGGGGGACCGCGCCGTCGGCGTCCAACTCCGGGACGGCTCCCGGCACTTCGCCGACCACGTGGTGGCCGCCTGCGACGGGCCGACGGTGCTCGACCGGCTGCTCGAAGGCCGCTGGTCCAGCCCCGCCACCGACCGGCTGTACGGCGAGCTGCTGGACAAGCCCGGCAACCTGTACCCGGCCGTGGTCTCGGCCTTCGTCGGCGTGGACGGCCCGCTGCCCGAGGGCGAACCGCACAGCACCACCTACCTGCTGTCGCCCGAGCAGGGCGCCCGGCTGCCCGGCTCGCTCCAGCACAGCCTGGTCGTCCAACTGCGCTCGGACTACGCGGAGGGCTTCGCGCCGCCCGGCAAGTCGGTGCTGCACTGCACCTACTTCAGCGACTACCGCTCCTGGAAGGACCTGCGGGTCCGCGACCGCCGCGCCTACCGGGCGCGCAAGCAGGAAGTCGCCGCGTTCGTCCGGGAGTTCCTGGAGCGGACGTACCCGGGGCTCGGCCGCCGGATCGAAGTCGTGGACGTCGCCTCCCCGGTGACCACCGAGCGGTTCACCGGCAACACCTACGGCAGCATCCTCGCCTGGCAGGCCTTCTCCGAGGCCGAGGACGCCGCCAACCGGCTGGTCAACCGGGACCGGATGCGGCTGCCCGGTCTGCGCGGCTTCTCGATGGCCGGGCAGTGGGCCGGCCTCGGCGGTCTGATCCGCGCCGCCACCAGCGGCCGGTACGCCGCGCAGTACCTCTGCCGGGAGCTCGGCCGGCCGTTCCGGGCCTGGCCCAGTGACAACCAGGAACCTTGGCATGCGGGCAAGTTGGGCAAACTGCCGCAACTCGACCGGGCCACCGTGGGAGTGCCGGAATGACCGGAATGAGTACCAGCAGGCAGACCATGGTGATCGTCGGGGGCGGGCTGGGCGGCCTGTCGACCGGCTGCTACGCACAGATGAACGGCTACCGCACCACCGTCCTGGAGATGCACGAACTCCCCGGCGGCTGCTGCACGGCCTGGGACCGCGGCGAGTTCACCTTCGACTGCTGCGTGAGCTGGCTGCTCGGCAGCGGCCCCGGCAACGAGATGCACCAGATCTGGCTCGAACTCGGCGCGTTGCAGGGCAAGGTGATGCGCAACTTCGACGTCTTCAACGTGGTGCGCACCCGGGACGGGCGCGCCGTCTACTTCTACTCCGACCCCGACCGCCTGGAAGCGCACCTGCTCGACCTCGCCCCGGAGGACGCCCGGCGGATCCGGCAGTTCTGCGAGGGGCTGCGCAAGTTCCGCCGCGCCCTGGTCCGTTACCCCTTCCTCAAGCCGGTCGGACTGATGGGCCGGGCCGAGCGCTGGCGGATGCTCGCCTCGTTCCTGCCGTACTTCAACGTCATCCGGCGCTCGATCACGGTGCTGATGAGCGACTACTCGGCGCGCTTCCGGAGCCCGCTGCTGCGCGAGGCGTTCAACTTCGTGCTCTACGAGAAGCACCCCAACTTCCCGGTGCTGCCCACCTACTTCCAACTCGCCTCGCACGCCGGGCAGTCGGCCGGGGTGCCGGAGGGCGGTTCGCTCGGGCTGGCCCGCTCGATCGAGCAGCGCTACCGGCGGCTCGGCGGCGAGATCAGCTACAACACCAAGGTGGCCGAGATCCTGGTCGAGCAGGACCGGGCCGTCGGGGTGCGGCTGAGCGACGGCCGGGAGATCCGGGCGGACATCGTGGTCGCCGCCTGCGACGGACGCACCACCATGCTGGACCTGCTCAAGGGCCGCTACCTGAACGACACCTACCGCCGGTTGTACACCCGGACCATCACCGAGCCCGGCATGGTCTTCCCCGGCTACCTCACCGTCTTCCTCGGCCTGCGCCGCCCCTTCCCGGCCGGGGACCCGTGCACCACCTACCTGCTGGAGGACGAGGTCGCCGACCGGCTCACCGGCATCCGCCACCCCAGCATCAACGTCCAGTTCCGCAGCCGCCACTACCCCGAGCTGTCGCCCGCCGCGACGACCGTCGTCTACGCCAGCTACTTCTGCGACATCGCCCCCTGGCGGGAGTTGAGCACCGGCCCGGAGCAGGCGCCACGGTTGCGGCGGGGCGAGGAACTGCACACCCTGCCGGTGGGGCGCGGGCGCGAGTACCAGCGCGAGAAGCGCCGGGTGCGGGACGCCATCGTGGAGTTCCTGGACGGGCACCACCCCGGTCTGAGGGACGCCGTCGCCGTCAAGGACGTGTCCACCCCGCTCACCCAGGTCCGCTACACCGGCAACTACGACGGCACGGTGCTCGGCTGGCAGCCGTTCGTGGAGAGCGGCGAGACCCTGGAGGACGAGATCAAGCGCAACGGGCCCGGGCTGCCCGGCCTGGCGAACTTCTACCTCTCCGGCGTGTGGGCGACCACGGGGGGACTGATCCGGGCGGCCGCCGCCGGCCGGCACGTCGTCCAGTTCATCTGCCGCGACGACGGCCGGCCGTTCACCGCTGCCGTGGACGACAGCGCGCCGCCGCCCACCCTGGTCATCGAACCGGTCGGGCCCGCCGACCGGCGGTTTGGAGTCACCTCATGAGGGTCGAGAAGTGGGTCGTCCGCGAGCACGTGGACGGCGTGCCGGACGTCGAACGGATGTACCGGAAGGTGGTCGAGGAGGTGGACGTCCGCCTCGCCGCGGACGAGATGCTGCTGCGGACCAGGTACGTCTCGGTCGACCCGTACCTCCAGGGGATCGCCCTGGACACCCCGATCGGCGACCACATGGGCGCGGACTCCATCATGGAGGTGGTGGAGGCCGGGCCGGACGCCGCCTTCGCCGTCGGCGACCTCGTGCAGGGCTTCGGCGGCTGGCGCACCCACGTGATCAGCAACGGCGCCCCGGCGTTCTGGCAGACCGGCACCTTCCCGATGGTCTTCCCCGCCTACCGGCGGCTGGACCGGAGCGACTACGACGACGCCCTGCCGATCTCCACCGCCCTCGGTGTCCTCGGCGGCCCGGGGATGACCGCCTGGGGCACGGTCGAGAAGTTCCTGGAGGTCCGGCCGGGGGACACCGTGCTGGTCAGCGGGGCGTCCGGGGCGGTCGGTTCGGTGGTCGGACAGCTGGCCCGGCACCGGGGGGCCCGGGTCATCGGCACCACGGCCACCCCGGCCAAGGCCGCCCGGCTGCGTGAGCTGGGCTTCGACGCGGTCCTGCTCTACCGCGACGGCGACGACCCCGAGCGGCTGCGGGAGGAACTCGCCAAGCTCGCCCCGGCCGGCATCGACCGCTACTTCGACAGCCTCGGCGGGGCGCTCACCGACGCGGTCTTCTCCCTGCTCGCCGTGGACAGCCGGGTCGCGGTCTGCTGGCAGTGGGGCAGCCAGGTCGGCGGCGACTGGACGGGCCCGCGGCTGCTGCCGATGATCATGTTCCCGCGCACCACCATCCGCGGCATCTTCTCGCTGGAGTGGTTCACCGAGGAGAACTGGTCGGCGCTGCGGCAGGAGCTGGGCGCCCTCGTCCGCAGCGGGGACCTGGGCTACCAGCAGACCGTCCACCGGGGCTTCGACAACATCCCGGCCGCCTACCGCAGCCTGTACGTGGACCGCTCCGCGAGCCGGGGCAAGGTGCTCGTCGAACTCTGAGCCGGGCGGTCGGCGGGGCCCGGCCGGGGCGGGCGGTTCGTGTGCCCGCCCCGGCGGCGCGCAGGTCAGTTCAGGGTGAACCAGGTGGAGCGGGACTTCTTCCACTCCGGCTGGGCGAGGTCCTTGGCAGCGGTGCCGTCGCCGTACAGGTCGGCGGAGCCGTCGTCGGTGATCAGCTGGGCCCGGGCGCCGGGGGCGTCCAGGTTCGGTACGTCCGGGACGGCCTCCCAGGCGCCGGCGTCGCTGGTCGGCAGGTCGACCAGCTTGACCGGCTGTGAGCCCGACTGCCCGTTCCAGCGGTAGAGGGCGTACGGGGCGGAGTTGTCCTCGGCGGACCAGGAGCCGGCCACGATCAGGTACTGGCCGAGGTCGTTGCGGCGCAGGTCGCGGATGGAGAGACCGCCGAGGTCCAGCTCGACCGGCTCGCCGAAGGTCGCGTGCGAGGCCGAACCGGACAGCAGCGACGGGAGGTTGGTGACCGGGACGAGCAGCGCGCGGCCGCCGGTGACCGCCGGGGTCAGCGGCGCGCGGAAGCCGATGTACGCGGTGGTGGTGCTGCCCGGGGCGAACTCCAGCCCCTCGACGTTGAATCCGTCGATCTGCTTGGGCGCCTGCCCGTCCGCCGCGCCCGCCGCGAAGCCGTAGCGGTCGCCGTGGGCGCCGTCCCAGGCGATCAGGTCGTCGCGCAGGCCGTGGTACGAACCGGCCAGCGAGAGCTGGGTGTCGGCGCCCGAGCCGGTGACCTTCGTGGTGAACACGGTGTGCCGGTCCGGCTTGACCTTGCCGTCCTTGTTGTTGCCGAGCGAGCCCGTCCAGTAGATCGTGTCGCCGACCCGGGCCGCGGCCTCGATGTCGATCTCCTTGGAGACGCCGAGCGCGGAGCTGAAGTCCCAGGTGCGGACCGGCGCGCCGGAGGCGTTGCGGTCGTACAGCCGCAGCACGTTGGACTCGTCGTCGCCGACCAGGATGTAGCCGCCGCCCGCGTCCACCGCGGCGGAGGCGTCGCTGGAACCGGTCAGGTAGCGGCTGGCGGCCGGGAACCGGACGGCGGGGGAGGCCGCGTAGTGCAGGGTGCGGGTCGCGGTCTTGCCGCCCAGGCCGGTCACCTTGATGGTGAGGTCGGTGTAGCCGACGCCCTGCGCGGCGACCGCCAGGGTGCGGGTGCCGCCGGTGCCCGTCACCGCCACGTCGCCGGTCCGCGCGACGGCACTGCGGGTGCTCGCCGAGGCGGCGACGGTCAGCGCCGAGGCCGCGGCCCCGCTCTGCGCCACCGCCACGGACACCGTCGGATCGCCGGTGGCGCCGACCGCGCCGGACAGGTAGCCGGCCGAGAAGGTGATCGTCGGAGTGCCGTACGAGGCCGCGGCGGCCGGGACCACCGGCAGGGCGAGCACGGGCACCGCCGCGACGGCGACGGCCAGCGGGAGCAGACGGCGGGGGGAACGGGACACGGTGACAGCCCTTCGACGCACGGGGAGGAGCGGGGGCGGTGCGGATCCGGACCAGCCTGGGCGGCCGCGGCGAACGCCAACCCTACGCCGGAGAACCGGACGGCGAACAGCAGGCCTCCAACGCCGGGCGTGAGTCGGGGGAGCCCCGTTAGCCGCGGATTCCGGCCGCGTGCAGCCGGCGGCGGACCTCCTCCCACTCCGGGGTGACCGGCGCGGTCGACCGCGCGCCGACGCCCCGGTCCTTGAAACCGCTGGACGTCGACACGCAGACCACCGGCCCCTCGGCCTCCCCGAGGCCCTCGACGCCGCCGAGGCTGCGCAGCCCGGCGAGCCCGGCCGCCGCGGACAGCTCCGTCCAGAGCCCGGAGCGGGCCAGTTCGGCCTGGGCGGCCGCGAGTTGGCCGTCGTCCAGGGTCAGCACCCGGCCGCCGCTCTCGCGGACCGCGACCACGCCCCGGTAACCGCCGACCGGGGAGGCGATCGAGTACGCCTCGCTCGGCCCCACCGTCACCCGGGCCGCCGGCAGGCCCTGGCGGACGGCCAGGGCGAGCGGCGCACCGGACGCGGACTCGCAGGCGACGATGCGCGGCACCCGGTCGGCCAGGCCGAGCCGGTGCAGTTTGCTGAAGCCCTTCCAGACGCCGAAGAGCAGCTCCCCGTAGCCGGTGGGCACGAACACCGCGGCGGGCACGCCGATGTCCCGGAAGATCTCGTACGCGACGGTCTTGTAGCCCTCTGGGCCGTACGCGTGGCCGGTGTGGGTGGTGGTGAGGTTGCTGACCGGGTGCAGGCCCAGCCGGTCCACGACCTGCCGCAGCAGTGGCCAGCGGGCCTCCCACGGCACCGGCAGCACGACGGCGCCGTAGGCGTTGAGGAACGCGTCGACGGCCGGCGGCAGGTCGGGCCCGGTGAACACCACGCAGCGCAGCCCGGCACGGGCGGCGTAGGCGGCGGCGGACGCGCCGTGGTTGCCGGAGGAGGCCACCGCGATCCCGGGCGCGCCGACCCCCACGGCGGCGCTGGTGGTGCAGCGGTTCAGCCGGTCCTTGTGGCTCCAGGTCGGGTTGCGGGCCTCGTCCTTGACGTACACCCCGGGCTCGAGCTCGACCAGCGGCGTGCCACCCTCGCCCAGGCCCGGCGCGAGCAGCGGCGGCAGCAGCGGGGCCCACCGCTCCAGCCCGCCGCGCGGCGCCCCGGCGTCCGCGCCCGGGGCGAACAGGGCGGCCGCGTCGGCCTCGCGGTAGGCGTAGTCGACCTCGACGGGGTAGGAGACGTCCTCGGTGCTGGTGCGGGGACAGCCCGCGGTGAGCGGGGGCCACAACGGGTAGTCGAGGGTGGGATCGCCGAGGGAGCGCTGGCCGGTTGCGAGGGAGCCGTCTGTCGCCATGTCAGGAGCCTAACCGGGCCTGCGCCGCCCGGTCCGGCGGATTCCGGGGCCTGTGGCTGGGGCTGCCGCGCCCCAGGGGCTCCGGCGGGCCGCTCCTGGCTCCTGCGGCCGCTACTGGGCCTGTCGGACGGCCGAGACGTCGAACTCCAGGACGACCTTGTCGCCGACCAGGACGCCGCCGCCCTCCAGGGCCGCGTTCCAGGTCACCCCGAAGTCCTTGCGGCTGATCGTCACCGAGCCCTCCAGGCCCACCCGCAGGTTGCCGTAGGGGTCGACGGCGTTGCCCGTGTACTCGACGTCGATGGTGATTGGGCGGGTGACGTCCTTGACGGTGAGGTCGCCCGTCACCCGGAACTCGCCGTCCCCGCGCGGCTCGACCGCCGTCGTGGCGAAGGCGATGGTCGGGAAGTTCGGCACGTCCAGGAAGTCGTTGGTGCGCAGGTGCTGGTCGCGCTGCTCGACGCCGGTGTCGATGCTCTCCGTCCGGATCGTCACCCGGGCGGTGGAACGGCCCGGGTCGGCGCCGTCCAGGTGGGCGCTGCCCTCGAAGGCGGTGAAGGAGCCGCGGACCTTGGTCACCATGGCGTGGCGCGCCACGAAGCCGATCCGGGTGTGGGCGGGGTCGAGGACGTAGTCCCCGGTGAGCTCGGACAGGGAGACGGTCATGGTCGGCTTACCTCCTGGGCGTGTGTGGGGCCTCTCCGGGGAATCGCGGGGGTCCTAGGGGGCCGCTGACGCCTGGGTCGGCCCCGGACCACGCTAGGTGCTGCGCCCCGTCCCCGCCCGTCGGGCCCGGGCCGCTGTCTTCCACGCGGGTGCCCCCGCCCGGGTGGACGGGGGCACCCGCGGCCGTTTCAGGGCACGGGCTCAGCGGTGGCTCGGGAACTGCACCACCTGCTGGTAGGTCGGACGGTTCTGCCAGGTGGTCTTGTCGTCCGTGACACCGCCGAGCGGGCGCTGGATGATCGTGTCGGCGCACCACTGGTCGCCGGCGGAGCAGTCCGCGTCGCCCGGGTAGACCTGGGCCGGGGTCTGGGCGGCCGCCCGCTTCAGGGTGTCCAGCAGCACGCCCCGGCAGGCCGCCAGATCGCCCCCGCCGCAGTACGGGCGGGCCAGCGGGCCGGCCACCTGGTCTCCCAGGACGGACCGCAGGTCCTTGTCCAGGTAGCTCCACCAGCCGTACTGGAAGGCCGAACCCTTGTGCGGGATCGCCTCGTTGGCGCTCACCGGGCCGCCGCTGCCGGGACCGGTCTGGCCGCCGGAGGGCGATTCGTTGATCTGCAGGGCGCCGGTCAGGGCCGTGAACAGCTGGTCCCCGAGGCCGGGCCGCATGACGCCCTCCGCGACCAGCGGCCACCAGGCGTCCAGGACGCGGATCGCGGCGGCGTCCGCGTAGCCGTGGCTGCCGGGCGACGTCTCCTTCCGCTGGGCGCCGTCCGCCAGCCAGGCCTCCAACTGCTGGAGCGCGGTGGCGGCGGCCGGATCGGTGACGGGGGCGCTGCGCAGCACCCGGATCAGGTCCGGCAGGACGTCCTCGGCGCGCAGGTCGGCCAGGGCGGCGCTCGCCATGGCCTGGGTGAGCGAGACCCGGCTCGCCTTGCCGCCGTTGCGCAGCAGCGCCTTGACCCGGTCGTCGAGCAGGTTGCCGCGGTGCACCGAGCCGTTGCCGAACCCGGCCGAGGTGAAGCCGTCGGCCTGCTTGTTGTTCCAGGAGATGTAGTAGTCCTGGTTGACGGACTGCGGGTGCTCGGCCGCCGGGGTGTACCGGGCGGTGTTGGTCGCGGGGTCGAAGTCGGCCCACTCGTAGGCCGGTTCGGCGCGCAGCGGCAGGCCGGCGTCGACCCCGGGGGCGCGCACCGGGTTGCTGCCGGAGTTGTAGTACGCGATGTCGCGGGAGTCGGCGTAGAACCAGTTGAAGGTGTAGTTGATGTCCTGCGCCGCCTGCTGGAAGCTCGCGGCGTCGTGCACCGCGCCCGGGTCGTTGAGCTCCTGGAAGCCGATGATGGAGTCCGCCTCGTGCCGGTAGGTGGAGCGCAGCGAGGTGAAGGCCACGGGGGCGCCGCCGACCGTGCCGCGGGCGGTCACCAGGCCGTACCTGCTGCGGTACATGACCAGGGTGTAGGAGCCGGCGGCGGTGGAGTCGGCGGTGGTCGGGTTCCAGGTGTTCTTGCGTTCCAGCCGGTCGAAGGGGACGCACTGGCCGTGCCAGAGGTAGGAGTCGGCGGCGGTGGTGGCCGGGGAGCCGTCGGTGGTGCAGAGCGGGACGGCGTAGGTGTCGGTGATGTCCTGCCCGGCGGAGGTGGCGCTCCAGGCGTAGTCCTGGCCGCGGCCGAGCTGCACGTAGAAGCTCAGGCCGGCGAAGGCCGCGCCGCGCGCGCTGATGCCGGGGCCCTGGATCTCCTCCAGCATCAGCAGCTGCGGGGCGAAGTAGCCGGTCTGCGGGCCGAACACGGCGACCGGGTGGCCGTCGTCGGTGTGGGCGCCGGAGACCAGCAGGGCGTTGGACATGCCGTGCTTGGCGGTGAGCAGGTTGCCGGGCAGCACGCCCGGGGCGGCCGTCCTCGCGGCGCCGGCGCCCGTGCCGGTGGCGTCGTAGATCATCCGCTCGGGCACCACCGAGCCGGGGTCGGGCAGTGCCTCGCCCTGCGGGGCGTCGGGGACGGGGGCGTAGGGGAAGCGCTGGCCGTCGTGCAGGGTCTGGACGGCCTCCGGGTCGTCGGCCTCGCGCAGCGACTTCCAGACCGCGTCCCCGGCGTCCTTGCCGTAGCGGGCCTCGGCGGCCGACTTGACCTGGGCGGAGGCGAGTTCACCGCCGCCGCCGGAGCCGAACAGGGCGCCGACCACGGAGGCCAGGGCGACCAGGTCGGTCAGCTTGAACGGTTCGATCGACCCGGCGTTGGTGATCGGGTCGATGTGCCCGGTCAGGTCGTACTCGCCGGGGAAGGTGCGGGCGTTGTAGGACTCCTTGGCGTACTGGTTGATGCCGTCGAGGTAGGCGTTCGCGTCGGTGAGGGCCTGGGCGGCCCGGCCGCCGCGGGCCGCCAGGGCGTCGATCTGCTGTTGCAGTTCCGCCTCGGTGTACGGCGCGGCCTGCCAGAAGCTCTGCTCCAGCTGGCGGTTGGCGGCGGCGCCGCCGGCGAAGCCGGACAGCTGGCCGCGGCCCACGTGCCGGAACAGGTCCATCACCCACAGCCGGTCCTGGGCGGCGGCGTAGCCCGCGCCGTACTCGGTGCCGTAGCGGGTGGTGCCGGTGATGTGCGGGACGCCGGTGGCCTTGTCGCGGACGATGGTGACGTCGGCGCGCGGGCTGATGGTGCTGGCCACCTGGTCGGCGGGGACGCCGAAGGAGGCGTCGTTGAAGAAGTCGCGCAGCTTGGCCTCGGTCAGGCCCGGGTAGCCGGAGGCGAGGGCGGCGTACGGGCCGAGCTGGTCGTCGGTGTGGGCGGGGCGGCTGCCGAACATCCGGTTGAGCAGGATCTCGGCGAGCGTGGCGTTGCCGTTCTCGCCGGGCGGCAGGATGTCCCGGCAGTGGCCGCCGCAGTAGTCGGCCGCGGTGGCGGTCGGGGCGGCGGGGGCGGCGGCGGTGGGGGTGGTGGTCAGGGCGGCGGTGACGAGCAGGGCCGACGCGACGGCGGCGGCCGGGAAGCGCAGGGGGTGGGGGCGTAGGCGCAAGGGGAGCTCCTCCGTCGAAGCCACGGGAGCTCGACGGTAGGGGCGTTACTGACCGGTTGGCTAGTGGCGTGCATGCCATTTCCGGTGGGGCGCGGCCGGGTTGGTGATCCGTCTGGCCGTCTACCGCCCGGCGGCGAGGCGGGTGGCGAGGTGGGCGGCGGCGGTGGCGGGGTCGGTGCGGGGGAGGCGGGGGTGGAGGTCGGCGAGGAGGTGGTGGAGGCGCTCGCGGATCGGGCCGGGGGCGGTGGCCACCGAGCCGGTGAGGACCAGGGGTTCGGTGGGGGCGGCGGTGGCGCGGGCGAGGGCGGCCAGGTGGTCGGCGGCGGTGTCGGCGATGGCGCGGGCGGCCGGGTCGCCCTGCGCGGCGAGCCGGGAGACCAGCGGGGCGAGGGTGGCGAGCCGGCGGGGCGGGCCGGCGTAGGCCCAGCGGAGCAGGGCGTCGGGGGAGTCGGCGGCGCAGCGGGCGCGGACGGCGGTGCCGAGCGGGCCGGCCGGGTCGGCGTGGGCGTGGCGCAGGGCCTCGCGGCCGAGCCAGAAGCCGCCGCCCTCGTCGCCGAGCAGCCAGCCGAGCCCGCCGGTGCGCGCGAGCGTGCGGGCACCGGCGAGCCGGACGCAGATTGCGCCCGTGCCCGCGATCAGGACGGTGCCGTGGCCGTCGGTGACGCCGCCGGAGGCCAGGGCCGGGACGGTGTCGGGGACGAGTCGCACCGGGTGGCGCAGGCCGAGGGCGGCCCGGCAGCGCTCGGCGAACGCGTCCGGGTCCGGTAGGGAGCGGTACCCGGCGAGGCCGATCAGGCAGGCGGCGATGCGGCCCGGGGCGCGGGCGTCGAGGGCGGCCGTGACCGCCGCCGCCAGCCGGTCGAGCGCCGGCTCCGGGCCCTCTCCGGCGGGGTTGGCGCCGGGGCTCTCGCCGCGGCCCCGGACGGCGCCCGCGGCGTCCAGGAGGACGGCGCGGGTGCGGCTGCCGCCGGCGTCGACGCCGAGGTGGAGGGTGGTCATCGGGTGGCTCCGGTGCGGGCTCGGCGGGTGGCCGGGGTGGTGGTGAGCGGCATCAGGTCGGCGGCCGGCGGGGCGCCGCGGACCTGCCCGAGCGGCTGCCGCCGGCCCTCGGGGCTCCGGAGGGGGCGCCCGTGGGCCGACCGGTCCTCAGCGTAGAGGGATCGCGGCGGAAGGGTGGGCGGTCGTCGCCGTGACGGCCGCGTGCGCGGCCGTGACCAGTGCGGGGAGGTGCTGCTCCTCGGTGAGCCAGGCCAGGTGCCCGTCGGGCCGGACCAGGGCGGCGGTGACGCCGAGCCAGGCGGGCCGCGACGCGGCGAGCGGCGCGCTGTGTACCGTCACGCCCGGGCTGGTGGCGTGGGCGAGGGCGGCGAACTCGGTGCCGGCCCGGCCGGTGAGGTCGAGCAGGACGTGGCGGCCCGGGCGCAGCAGCGTGAACAGGCCGGTGCCGTCCGCGGGCCCGGCGGGCCTCAGGTCGGGCGCCCGGGAGCCGGTCAGCGGGTGCGCCCCGCCGGCGGGGTCGGCCGGGTAGGCGGTCGTGAGGCCGGCCGCGCGACCGGCCAGTTCGTCCGAGAACTCGTCGACGCCGGTGATGAGTTCGGCGAGCAGGCCGCGCAGGGCCAGCGTCGTCCGCGAGTGGTCGGTCATCAGCCCGGACTGGGCGTGGGTGGAGCGCAGCAGCTCCACGCCGACCGGGTGGCGCTCGGCGTGGTAGCTGTCGAGCAGGCCGTCGGGGGCGGCGCCGGTGATGGTGCGGGCGAGTTTCCAGCCGAGGTTGGCGGCGTCCTGCATGCCGACGTTGAGTCCGGGCCCGCCGGCCGGGAAGTGCGAGTGCGCGGCGTCGCCCGCCACCAGGACCCGCCCGTGCCGGTACCGGTCGGCCTGGCGGGAGGCGTTGCCGAAGGTGGAGATCCAGCCGGCCTCGCGCATCCCGAAGTCCGTCCCGGTGATCCCGCGGACCTTGGCGCGCAGCTGCTCGAAGGTCAGCGGGCCGGGCTTGGTGTGGACGGTCGCCGTGTCGTTGCCGACCACCCGGTGCACCCCGCCGGGCAGCGGGAAGACCATCACGGTGCCCTGCTCGTTGGAGACGGAGCGCCAGCGCGGTGGCGCGTCGAGCACGGCGTCCGCCATCCAGGCCCAGGCGGTGGCCGGGGTGCCGGGGAAGCCGATGCCCGCCGCCTCGCGCACGGTGCTGCGGGTGCCGTCGCAGCCGACCAGGTAGGCGGTGCGCAGCCGGTGGGGGCCGTCCGGGCCGTGGACGTGGACGGTGACCGCGTCGTCGCCTTGGTCCAGCCCGGTGACGCGGTGTCCGCGGAGCAGCCGGGCGCCGGTCGAGCGGAGGTGTTCGGCCAGCAGTGCCTCGGTGCGCACCTGGGGGAGTGCGAGCGTGAACGGGTACGGCGTGTCCAGCCGACTGAAGTCCAACCGGGGCGGCAGTGCGGCGAAGTGCCCGCCGGGGATTCGGACGCCCTCGGCGAGGAAGGGCTCCACCAGGCCGCGGCAGGCCAGCAGTTCCAGGGTGCGCGGGTGCACGGTGGTGGCCCGCGAGTGCGGGTCGGGTTCGGTGCGGCTCTCCAGCACGGTGACCTCGATGCCCTGCAGCCGGAGTTCGGCGGCGAGCCAGAGCCCGACCGGGCCCCCGCCGGCGATGACGACCTGTTCCATGACTCATCCCTCTCTTGGTCAGTGACCAATGACTTGGCTCCAGTAGACTAGGTCAGTGACCAAGAAGCAAGCCCCGGACGCCCCCCGGACCCGACTCGACTCCGACACGGTGGTCCGCGCCGCCCTCGACCTGCTGGACGACAAGGGCGCCGCCGCCGTCTCCGTGCGCGGCGTCGCCGAACGGCTCGGCGTCCGGATGAACACCGTGCTCTGGCACGCCAAGACCAAGGGCCGCCTGCTGGAACTCATGGCGGACGCGATCGTCGGTGAGATCCCGCTCGACGACCTGCCCGCGCCCTGGCGCGAACGGGCCCGCGAGCTCGCCCACCGCTACCGGCGGTGCCTGCTGGCCCACCGTGACGGCGCGGTCATCGTCGCCGGCACCTACGCCGCCGAGTCCGGCACCCTGCGCTTCACCGACGCCATGATCGCCGCGCTCCTCGACGGCGGACTGGACGAGCGCCACGCGTCCTGGGTGTTCTGGACCATCCAGTACCTGACCCTCGGCCTGGCCCAGGAGGAGCAGGCCCTGGCCGCCCAGGACGGCGTGCACACCCTCGGCCCGGCCCTCGCCGGCGGCGACTACCCGGCGCTCGCCCGGGTCGCCCCGCACCTGGAGGACGCCGCCTTCACCGAGCGCTTCGAGTTCGGCCTCTCCCGGATCCTCTCCCCGTCCGGCCCCACCGCCCCCTGAATTCCCAGCAGCCGCCCCTCGTTGCCCCGGCCGCTCCACACGCCCCCCCTCGGGACCGCCTTTACCGGTGCTCGGCGAGCGGCGGGTGGGACGGCCGATCGGCCCTGTGGCGGCAGGTATTCCACCGATCGGCGGCGATTTTCGGCCCTCCTCCCGCACCGGGCGATCCCGGCCGCGCCGCCCCGCCGGATCGGCCCCCGCCGTTCCCCGGCCCGGGAACCCGCTGGGCAGGCGCGAGATCACCGTTTGTGAGGCTTGCCTAACCTGCTCCCCGCCGTGACCGGAGGGCGCTGTCCGCTTCCCGGTGTTGGCCGGATCGGGCGGCACGCGGACTTCTTGACAGGCGGGAGCCCATACGCCGAAGCTCATCGCAGTTGGCGAATTTCTCACCGAACTCCCGCTCCGCTTCGGCCTCTTCACGAGGCGTTTTTCTCAGCAGTGGCTTCGTCATGAGGGAAAGTGAGATCCGCTTGACGTTCGTGACCGCGGAAACCCGCGCGGAACCGGCCCGCCCGGTGAAAGCGAGACACCGGGACAGCGGCGTTCCGGACCACGGGCGGATGTACGGGCGGGCCGATGTCGAATTCCACACCACAGTGCGGGAATTCGGGTTTCCCGACCGCGCCGCCCCGGCGCGCCCCGTCCCGGCGTGCCCCGCGCACGTGACCGCACCTCCTCCGGCGACGGCCTGATCCGGAGGGCCCCGCCCGGCGCGGACGACCGCACCGGGCCGCCCGCCCCTGCCCGTCCGGCCCCGACCCGTCGCCGCCGTACCACCACCGCCTCCGTACCACCGTGTCCGTACCACCGCACGGAAGGAACAGCCATGTCGCAGAACACCTGGGACAAGGAACCGCGCCCCGCCAGGCTGGAGGAACGCCTGGACGACGGCGTGGTCCGATGTCATCTCAGCCCCCGGAACTGCCGGATCCGCCCCGGCCAGCACGGATTCTGCATGGTCCGGGCCAACCGGGACGGCCGCCTGGTGACCCTGAACTACGGGCGCTCGGTCCACGCAACCGAGGAGACCATCGAGACCGAGGCGGTGTTCCACTACGCGCCCGGCGCCCGGATCCTCTCGATGGGGAACGTTGGCTGCATGCTCAACTGCGACTACTGCCACAACTGGAAGACGTCGCAGGCGCGCCACGTGGAGGACAAGGACGTCTACCACTACACGCCCGAGGAGGTCGTGGACATCGCCGTCCGGCACAGCGTGAAGGTGATCTCCTGGACCTACAACGACCCGGTGGTGTGGCACGAGTTCGTGGTGGAGACGGCCGCCCTCGCCAAGGCGGCGGGAATCGTCAACCTCTACAAGTCCGCGTTCTTCATCAGCGGCGAGGCGATCGAGGAACTGATCCCGGTGATCGACATCTTCTCGGTGTCGATCAAGTCCCTGGACCCGAAGTACTACCGGAAGATCACCAAGGGCTGGCTGGAACCGGTCCTGGAGGGCACCGAGCAGGTGTTCCGGGCCGGGAAGCACGTCGAGGTCTCCACGCTGATGGTCACCGACCTCAGCGACGACGAGGCGACCGCCCGGGACATGGCGAGGTTCGTCGGCGAGCGGCTCAGCCCCGACGTGCCCACGCACTTCGTGCGCTTCCACCCGGACTACAAGATGACCAACACCATCCGCACCCCCGTCGACCGGCTGGAACGGGCCCGCAAGGTCGCCATGGACATGGGGCTCAACCACGTCTACCTGGGGAACGTGTACGACACGGAGTCGACCAACACCTGGTGCCACCGGTGCGGGCAGCTCCAGATCACCCGCTACGGCCTGAACGCCGACCTGGTCGGCCTGGACGCGGCCGGCGCCTGCATCGGCTGCGGCGCCCGCTCGCCGATCGTCCTGCTGCCCGACGCCCGCCCGCGCGCCCGGGTGCCGGAACTCCCCGCCGCCGAGGGCCTGGACCTGGCCCGCTTCGACTGGCACGGCGACGTCCGCGCCCTGCACGTCCAGGTGCGCAACACCTCCGCCGCGCCGGTTCGGGCCTACCACCGCCGCTACGGCGACCCGGCCGCGGAGCAGGGCTGGCAGGTCATCGACCTGGCCCCGCAGGAGAGCTTCCGGTACATCGCGGCCAAGAGCACGGCGGGCGAGGTCGGCGTCCAGGTGGCCGTACCTCCGCAGTGCACCTCCAGCCTCCACCAGGTCTTCGACCGCGCGCACTTCCCGACCGTGGAGGCCTCCGCCGGAACGCTGAACGAGGACGTCTCGCCGCTGCCGCTCTTCCAGCCCCGCGCTAGGTCATGACCGGGCCCGCGAGCGCGACGGAGCAGGCGGGTCCGATGCGGCACGGGACCGACTACCGCGTCCTGCCGTTCAGCGACGACCTGTCGGCCGTCCTCATCACCGGGAGCCACCGGCTGCTGCTCGCCCCGGCGGACACCGCCGAGCGGCTGGCCTCCGGCGTCGACCACCTGCGGCTGGACGAGCGGCGGGCGTGGGAGCGGTTGCAGGCCGGCGCCGCCACCGGCCGGGAGGCCAACCGCATCCGGCTCCGGGAGAGCGCGCTGTCCGACGGCGCCGACTTCGCGGTCAACGTCAACCTGACGAACGTGTGCAACCTCGCCTGCACGTACTGCTTCGCCGAGGGCGGGGACTACGGCCGGATCACCGAGGCGATGGGCGAGCACTCGATCGCCTGGATCTTCGACTTCATCCACCGTTACGCCGCGCCCGGGCAGCGGGTCCGCTTCGAGTTCTTCGGCGGGGAGCCGCTGGCGAACTTCACGGTGATCCGCAAGATCTGCGAACGCGCCCGCGACCTCGCCGGGCGCTCGGGCACCGAGTTCGTCCACCGGATCTCGACCAACCTCACCCTGATGCCCCAGGGCGTCGAGGAACTGTTCCGCGACCACCGGTTCATCGTCTCGGTCTCGATCGACGGCGGCCGCGAGGTCCAGGACGCCAACCGCCCGTCCAAGAACGGGAAGGGCTCCTACGACCGGATCATCCGCAACCTGTTCCGGCTGCGCGAGGCGTGCGGCGACGACGTCACCCTGGTGGCCCGGATGACCATCGCGACGGCGCAGCCCAGCCTCACCGAGAGCGTGCTCGACCTGTGGGGGCTCGACCTCTTCGACTACTTCCAGATCTATCCGGGCGTCTACCCGGTGGAGCAGGGCACGACGGTGCCGATCGCCCTCACGCTGGGGGACCGGAAGCTGTCCGAGCCGAAGGGCATCCAGTACATCAACCACTTCCTCCAGCCCGGCATCGTGGAGCAGTTCAAGGACTTCCTGGTCCACTACCCGCGGCTGTTCGCCCCCGACAACCGGTTCAAGGGCGTGCTGGAGTACGAGCGGGCCGTGCAGATGGTCACCGAGGGCGCGGCGGCGCTGGCGTTCTGCTCGGGCGGCCGGACGTACTACACGCACTCCCCGGACGGCAGCGTCAGCCCCTGCCACCGCCTGGTCGGCGACCAGGGCTTCGACGTGGGCACCGGGGCCGAGGGCCTCACCCGGGACCACCCCGAGTGGCGGCGCACCGTCGACGAGCACCGGGTGTGCGGGTCCTGCTGGGCCCGCTACCTGTGCGGCGGGGGCTGCCGGCAGGAGAACCACGTGGCCTCGGGCGACGTGAACGTCCTCAACACCGAGTCCTGCCAGTACCAGTTGATGCTCGCGGAGGAGGTCGTCAAGATGCTGGCCCGCTCCGCCGCCGACTACCGCGAGCGGTCGCGGGCGCGCTACGACGACCTCTTCGTCTCGTGCGGGCGCCCGGTGGTCCCCAACGACCGGCCGGACCTCGACGCGTCCGCCGACGTCCGTCCGTTCCAGGTCCTCTGCTGACGGCCTCCGCCCCCGGACCCGTCCACCACCACGCCAGGCCGGCCCCGACGAAGGAGCGACAGCAGATGGCCGAGAAGATCATCCGACGGAACATCCACACGTACCCGTTCAAATACCGGCACCACGAGTACGACGAGTACTTCCGCCCCGAGAACGCGGTGCTCTACCTGCACGTCCCGTTCTGCATCACCAAGTGCGGATTCTGCGACTACACCGTCTACATCAACCGGAACGAGCAGCACTTCGCCCAGTACGTCGACGTGCTCGAACGCGAGATCCGCGCCTTCGCCGCCAATCGGGCCTTCCCCGCGTTCCGGGTCGACGCGGTGTATTTCGGCGGTGGTACGCCGGGCATCCTCACCGGCGACCAGACGGCCCGGCTGCTGGACGCCTGCCGGGAATCGTTCGAATTCAACGAGGGCGCGGAGATCGGCCTGGAATTCGACCCCTCGACGGTCGACGAGGCCAAGATCGCGCGCATGCGGGAGGCCGGATTCACCCGGCTCAGCGTCGGGGTCCAGGCCTTCGACGACCGGCTGCTGGAGATCTGCAACCGCTCGCACGACCTCGCCACTGCCGAACGCGCCTTCCGCACCGTCGTCGACGGCGGTTTCACGCACACCAACATCGACCTGATCTTCCCGCTGCCCGGCCAGTCCGTGGACGACTGGAAGCGCAGCGTCGACCGGGCCATCGAACTCGAACCGGCCTGCATCACGGCCTACGGCCTGGAGATCTGGCCCAAGACGGCGTTCCACTCGCTCATCACGTCCGGGAAGATGGCGCTCCCCTCGGCGCAGGACGAGCGCCGGATGTACGAGTACGCCATCGACGCGCTGGAGGCGGCGGGCTTCGCCCGACGCAGCTCGACCGGGTACTACCACCCCGACCGCTGCGCCGACTACTCGCGCTTCCTGGAGTACTACTGGCGGACCTGGCCGATGATCGGATTCGGCGTCTCGTCGAAGAGCGTGATCCACGACCGGCTGTTCGTCAACGTCAAGCCGCTCAAGAAGTACTACGAGATGGTTGGAAGTGGTCAAATCCCGCTGGATTTCGCCACGTACCTCACCAAGGAACAGGAAATGCGCCGCGTCATGATCCGCGGCCTCAAGATGTGCGAGGTCAACCGGCCGGACTTCCACGACCGGTTCGGCGTCACCATGGAGGCCGTCTTCGGGGCGGAGATCGAGCAGCTCGTCGACAAGGGATGGCTGGAGGAACGGGGCACGGACGTGTATGCGCTGACCAGGCTCGGTCAGTTGTTGTCGACCAATGTGTACGAGCTGTTCTACGCGCCGGAAGATCTCAGTCCCGCCGAAGGGGATGAGGTACGGTTCGGCATATCGGAGCTCGTCGAGTGACCTGATCGGCGGGTGTTGTGACGAGGGGCAGAGCGAATTGTCGCGCACGTGCTCGCACCAGGCCTTCCGCCGGGCCTTGAGCCGGGACTTCCACCGGGGCTTTCGTGGGGACTTCCGCCCGGACTTCCACCGGACCGGAATGATCGCGGTGACCTGCGGGGGACCGCGGTGAACATCCTCCCCGCGTGGTTCGCCGGGCTCAGCCTCGGCTTCCTGGTCGCCCTGCCCCTCGGCCCCATCGGCCTGCTGTGCGTGCGCAGCGTCCTGCGCGACGGCTTCCCGACCGGCTGGGCGATCGGCCTGGGCGCGGCCCTGGTGGACATCGCCTACGCCGGCCTGGGCCTCGCCGGGGTCGGCAGGCTGCTGGACGTCCCCGCGCTGCGCACGGCCCTGGGGCTGGCCGGGGCCGCCGTGCTGGTGTACATCGGCGCGCGCTCGCTGCGCTCCGCCTTCCGGGTCCGGGCGGCCACCGAGGACGAGCGGAACCCCGAAGTGGTCCGCCCGCTGGCGGCGTTCCGCACGGCGCTGGCGGCCACCGCCTCCAACCCGGCGACGATCGGCTACTGGGCCGCCGCCTTCGCCGCGGCCACGGCGGCGAACGTCACCGGGACGCTGCCCGCCTCGGTGTCCATGCTGGTCGGCGTCGGCTGCGGCACGCTCCTGTGGTTCACCCTGCTGAGCACGGGCGTGGTGGTGTTCCGCCGGCGCTTCAGCGCCCGGCTGCTGAAGGGCGTCGACCTGGTCGCCGGGATCGGGGTCATCCTCTTCGGCGGCTTCCTGGCCTACCAGTCGCTCGCCTGAACCGGCCGCGGTGACGGCGTCGGGCGGCGGCTGACCGAGGTCCTTCGCCGAACTCCCAGCTGTGTGACGGGAGTTCGGTGGCGTGCCCCGGCTTCCGAACAGCCCGGTGTCCGCGCCGCCGCCCGCCTCCGCACCTCGGGGACGGCAGCGGGCCGGACGCCCGTCCCCCTGGAGGAACCGATGGCGTCCCACCGTCCCCCTGGCGTCGATCCGAACGGAAAGCCTTGGCGGCTGGGGGAGTTACTGCCCAGGGCGCTGGTGTACCTGGCCGGCTGCGTGGTCTTCTCGACGGGCGCCCACTTCTTCATCCAGTCCGATCTGGGCACCGACCCGCTCGACGTCTTCTCGCTGGGCGTGCTCAAGCACCTGCCGCTCACCATCGGCCTGTGCCAGGCGGCCGTCGCGGTGGTGTGCATCGGCGCGTGGGCGGCGTGGAACCGCAAGCGCCCGGTGGTCTCGCCCTTCGTGACCTTCTTCCTGTGCGGCAGCCTGATCGACCTCTTCCAATGGCTGCGGCCTGCCGCCTGGTTGGGGCTGAGCAGCTACCCGCTGATGCTGCTCGGCGCGCTGCTGTGCGCCTACGCCTCGGCGCTGATCATCATGAGCGGCTTCGGCATCCGGGCCATCGACTTGCTGGCGATCACCATCCGGCACCGCTGGACCTGGCCGTTCTGGTGCGCGAAGGGGCTGATCGAAGGGGTGCTGCTGCTCTGCGGCTGGCTGCTGGGAGGCCCGGTGGGCATCGGCACGGTGGCCTTCCTGGTCTTCGTGGACCTGCTCATCGAGCCCTTCGTCCGGTTCAACCGGCGCTTCCTCGACATTCCGGACCACGGCTTCGCGGTCGCCCTGGCCGTGCCCTGACCGGCGCCGGTCCGGCGGTCCGGCCCGCTTCGGCGGCGGTCCGGCCCGCTCCGGCGTCGGCCGGTGGCGGACCGGTTGCCGGAGTACCGTGGGAGGGGTCGAGGCACCGCCGCCGCCGGCGGTTGCCGCAGGTGTCCTCGACCCGTGGCGAGCCCGGCGGCCCGGGCCTTTCGGAGGCGGTGGTGGCCGGTGACCGTCCACGGTGCAGGTGCGGCGGACGTGGTGCGACGTGGTGCGACGCGGGGACCGGAGGCGCCGGTGGCGCGAGAGAGCATGCCCGCGGTCGACGACTCCCGGCAGAGCCCGGTCGGAGCCGTCGGCAAGGTGACGGTGCCCATTCCGGCGGGCGGCCCGGGCGAGGTCCTGGTCGCCCTCCGGGGTGGTTCGGAGGTGTTCGCGGCTTGGTGCTCGGAGCCGGTCGGCCGGGACGTCCGGGTGGTCGTGGTGGACGCGATCTCGGCCCGCTCGGTGATCGTCGAGCTGCTGCCGCCCTAACCGCGGTTTCGGATCCCAGCTGGTCAGGTGGTCGGTCATGTTCTTCTGGCACGTTCCCGCACCCAACGAGGCGATGCTCATCTCCGGGTCCAAGCACCAGGCGCAGGACACCCAGTTCCGCATCGTCACCGGGCACGGCAGCCTCGTCCTGCCGGTCAAGCAGAAGGTCCGCATGCTCTCCCTGGCCCTGCGGGAGGCGGAGATCGCCGAGGACTGCGTGACCCAGCAGGGGATCCGGCTCACCGTGCGCGCGGTCTGCGTGTTCAAGGTCGGGGACGACGCCGTGTCGATCGCCAACGCGGCCCGCCGCTTCCTCTCGGAACAGGACCAGATGGAGGAGCTCGTCGGCCGGATCTTCGCCGGCCACCTGCGCTCGATCATCGGCGGGCTGACCGTCGAGCAGATCATCCGGGAGCGCAGCCGGGTCGCCCAGGAGGTGATGGCGGGCAGCCACGGCGAGATGGAGAAGCTCGGCATCGTGGTCGACGCGCTGCAGATCCAGGAGATCGAGGACTCGACCGGGTACATCGACAACCTGGCCGCGCCGCACGCGGCGGCGGTCGCCAGCCAGGCCCGGATCGCCCAGGCCAAGGCGGACCAGGAGGCCACCGAGCGGGAGCAGCAGGCGGCCGCGCTGAAGGCCGAGTACGAGCGGAACACCGCGATCAAACGGGCCGGGTTCCTCGCCGAGACCGAGCAGTCCAGGGCCCGGGCCGCCCAGGCCGGGCCGCTCGCCGAGGCCCGGGCCTCCCAGGACGTCATCGAGGAGCAGACCTCGCTCGCCCAGCGCCGGGCCGCGCTGGCCGCCCAGCAACTGGAGGCCGAGGTGCGGCGCCCGGCGGACGCCGAGGCCTACCGGCAGCGGACGCTGGCCGAGGCCGCCCGTGACCGGGTGAAGTTCGAGGCGGACGGCAGCGCCTACAGCGAGCGGGCGCTCGCCCAGGCGCAGGCGGACGCCAACACCGCCCGGGCCGACTCCCTGCGCGGCGGCAACCAGGAGCTCATCGCGGCCAACCGGATCGTGGAGAACCTGCCGGCCCTCGCCGACGCGGCGGCCCGTGGCATGTCGGGAGCGGAGCTCACCGTCCTCAACGGCAGCGACGGGGTCAACCAGATGGCGGCGGGCATCGTCAGCCAGGGCCTCGCCATCCTGCACTCGCTCCAGCACTCGACCGGCCCGTTCGGCGACGGCAAGTCCAAGCCCCGCTTCCCGGAACGGACCTGAGGCGCGCCGGGGCCTGCGGGCCGGGGCGTCAACGGGCGGCGACGAGGCCGTCCACCAGGGCCCGCAGGCCGTCCAGGTAGGTGTCGTCGGTGGTCAGCGGGGCCCAGCGGTCCGCGACCTGTGCGAGGCGGGGGAGTTCGTCCGGGTCGAGGCCGCCGAAAACCTGCTCCCGGTAGGTGGCGCGCTCGTCGTCCGCGCGCCGCCGGGCCGCCGCCGCCCGGACCACCAGCTCGCCGGCGGTGTAGTACCAGATCGTGCGGTACCCCTGGACGGCGCGTTCCGGTGTGAGGCCGCACGCGGTGAGGCCGTCGACGATCTGCTCGACGAACCACAGCGCGGACGCGGACATCAGGTCGTCGGCGGTCAGCACCTCGACGATCCAGGGGCAGCCGGCCAGCGCCTCGTGGATCGCGGCGGCTGACCCGACGACGCGGTCGCGCGGGTCGGTGGGCAGCTCGGGCCGGCGCAGTGTCCGCGCCGCGTAGTCGTCCAGCAGCAGGACGAGCAGTTCCTCCTTGTCGCGCACGTGGTGGTAGAGCGCCATCGGCGTACTGCCGACCTCGGAGGCGAGGCGGCGCATGGTCAGCCGGTCCACGCCCTCCTCGGCCACGATCCGGCGGGCCGCCTCGACGACCTGCTCACGGGAGATGCGGGGCGGTCGGCCCGAGGTCCTGCGCGGTGCGGTCGGCATGGGTCCATCATTCCCCAGGGGTCGACAGCGGCGGTCGTGCGGGGTTAGTTTTCTTACGCGTATAGAAATTGCTGACCGGAAGGAACGCCACCATGACGCCCACCGTCGTCGACCTGTTCGCCTCGGCCCTGCACTTCCACCCCGACGGCGAAGTCCGAGCCGCCGGGCGGCAGATGGCCGGCGGCGCGCCGGGCATCTGGCACCTCGGCGCCTTCCACGTGGAGACCGACGCCGACGTCCACGCCGACCACTGGGAGATGCACCCGGAGGCCGACGAGGCGGTGTGCTGCCTCACCGGCGGCGCGCGGCTCCACCTCCGCCCCGCGGACGGGGACGGGCGCGGCGCGGGGGGAGGTGCCGACGAGATGGTGCCGCTGCCCGCCGGCAGCGCCGTGGTCGTCCCCCGGGGCCGCTGGCACCGCCTCGAACTCGACGGCCCCAGCGACCTGATGTCGCTCACCCTGCGCCACGGCACCCGGCTCGAAAAGCGCACCGATACCCCCTGACCGCGGGCGCGGCCCGGTGGCACCGCCGCCGGGCCGGTCAGGACTCCCCGCTCCACGACCGCCAGAGCGCCGCGTACCGCCCGCCGGCGGCGACCAGCTCGTCGTGGGTGCCCAGCTCGACGATGCGGCCCGCCTCCATGACGGCGACCCGGTCCGCGTCGTGCGCGGTCTGGAGCCGGTGGGCGATGGAGATGACCGTGCGGTCGGAGCGCACGGCCGCCATCGCCCGCTCCGCCTGCCGGGCCGTGGTCGGGTCGAGCAGGGAGGTCGCCTCGTCCAGGATCAGGGTGTGCGGATCGGCCAGCTGGACCCGGGCCAGGGTGAGCTGCTGGGCCTGCGCGGCGCCGAGTTCGGTCCCGCCGGTGCCCAGGAGCGAGTCCAGCCCGTCCGGGAGGTCGCGCACCCAGTCCGCCTCCACCAGGGCGAGCGCGGCCAGGACCGCCGCGTCCTCGGCGTCCGGGGCGGCCAGCGTCATGTTCTCCCGGAGCGTTCCCATGAAGACGTGGTGCTGCTGGGTGATGAGGACGACGCGGTTGCCCAGCTCGCCCGCCGCGGCGAGGTCCGCGACCGGCACGCCGCCGACCAGGATCCGCCCCGCGTCCGGGGCGTCGACGCCGGCGAGCAGCTTGCCGAGGGTCGACTTGCCGGCGCCGGACGGGCCGACCACGGCCAGCCGCTCGCCCGGCCGGACCACCAGGTCGACGTCCGTCAGCACGTCGTGCGAGCCGGTGTAGGAGTACCGCACGCCGACGGCCTCGATCCGGTCGTCGGCGGGGCGCGGGCCGGTGGCCGGCGGCTCCTGCGACACCAGGCCGACGCCCTTGATGCGGGCGAACGACGCACCGCTGCTCTGCAGTTGCTCGACCCAGTTGAGCGCCCGGTCCAGCGGGTCGACGAGCTGCCACATGTAGAGGCCGCCCGCCACCACCGCGCCCAGCGTCACCGAGCCGTGGAGGTAGCCGAGGCCGCCCACCAGCAGGATGAGGGCCGTCGGCAGCGCGTGCGCGAACTCGGTGACCGGGAACAGCACGGTCCGCAGGAACAGGGTGCGCACCCGGGCCCGGTAGGCGGTGTCGACGGCCCGGTCGACCACGCCGTCCTGGCGCGCCCCGACCCCGTACGCCTCGATGGTCCGGGCGCCGTGGGCGGTGGAGTTGAGGACCTCGGTGACCCCGCCCGCCGCGGCCCCCTCGGCGAGGTAGGCCTCCCGGGCCCGGGACAGGTACCAGCGGCTCACCGCCCAGACGATCGGCAGGCCCACCAGGGCGCAGAGCCCGATCAGCGGGTCGAGCAGGAACGTCGCGGTGAGGATGACCAGCACCTGGACGACGGCGATGAAGACGTCCGGGGCCGCGTTGCGCAGGGTGGCGGCCACGGTGCCCACGTCCAGCGAGGAGCGGGTCACCAGGTCACCGGCGCCGACCCGTTCCGCGTACCGCCCGGGCAGCGCGAGCGTCCGCTCGACGACCTCCTCGCGGAGCCGGGCCAGGGCGCGTTCGCCGAACCGGTGGGAGAGGCGGCGGGCGTAGCGGGTGAGCACCAGCTGGGCGAGGGCGAACCCCAGGACCGCCGCGGCGAAGCCGTCCACCTGGCCGACCGTCAGCTCGCCGTTCTCGACCCGGGTGACGATGCGGCCCAGCAGCCACGGCCCGGCGACGCCCGCGAGGGCGGCGAGGCAGGTGAGGGCGACGATCGCGCCCATCGCCCGGCCGTCGTCCGCCAGCAGGCGCCAACTGGCCCGGCGCACCGTCGCGGTGTCGGCGACCGGGAGGCGGTGGGGGGCGTGGCGGTCGTCGGGGCCGTCGGGGCCGTCGGGGTCGCTCATCGGGCCAGTCCTTCCTCGGTGCCCGCGGCGACGCTCCGCGGGTGGTCGTCGGTCGTGACGCTCGCGGGGCGGTCGGCGCCTGCCGGGATGGTCCGCGGGCGGTCGTCGGTCGCGGCGCCCGCCGGGCGGGCGCCGGTGCTGCCGCGGAACACCAGCGCCGCGTAGCCGGGGTCGCGGGCCAGCAGCTCGCCGTGGGTGCCGGTGGCCCGGACCTTGCCGTCCACCAGGTGGACCACCTCGTCGGCGCGGCCGAGTACCAGGGGGGAGGTGCTGACGACCAGGGTGGTCCGGCCGCCGCGTACGGCGCCGATCCGGGCCGCCACAGCCGCCTCGGTGAGCGCGTCCAGCGCCGAGGTGGGCTCGACCAGCAGCAGTATCTCGGGATCGGCCAGCAGCGCGCGGGCCAGCCGCAGCCGTTGGCGCTGCCCGCCCGAGACGTTGCCGGCGCGGTCGTCGAGCGGCGCGTCCAGGCCGCCCGGCAGGGCGTCGACGATGTCCTCGGCCGCGGCGGCGTGCAGGGCGCGCCGCAGTTCCTCCTCGATGCGGTCGCCGCGGATCGACACCGCGGAACGGAGCGTGCCGCCGAACAGGTACGCGTCGTCGTCCGACACCAGGACGTGGCGCCGCAGCTCGGCGGGCACCCAGTCGGACAGCCTGGTGTCGCCCCAGGTGGCGTCCGAGTCGGTGTAGCCGGCCAGCCGTTCGACGACGGCCCGGGCCTCCTCGGGCCGGGCGGCGGCCAGCGCGGTGAGCCGCCCGGGCCGCAGCAGCAGGCCGGAGTCGGGGTCGCTCAGCACCGCCGGCGCTTCCGGCGGGTCCGTCAGTGTCCGGCTGCGCGTCGAATCCGGCCGCAGCGCCAGGATGTCGGTGACCCGGCGGGCGGAGACCAGCCCGCGCGGCAGGTCGTCCGCGCCCTCGATGAAGGCGGAGACGGGCACCAGCAGGGCCGCCACGTAGCCGTAGACGGAGACGAGTTCACCGACCGTGATCGAACCGGCGGCCGCCATCCGGGCGCTGAGCCAGGTCACCACGGCCAGGAAGACCACCGGCAGGCAGGCGCCGAGCGCCTGCACCCAACTGGTGAACGAGGCCACCCGGTAGCCGAGCGGCACGAGGGCCTGCGAGCGCTCCCGGTAGCGCCGGGCGAACATCGGCTTGCCGCCGATGCCGTTCAGCACGCCCAGCCCGGCGACCAGGTCGCCGGCCAGGGCCGTCAGCTCCCCCTGCTGCTCGCGGTAGCTTCCCTCGGCGCCGTGCAGCTTCCCCAGCAGCGGGCCGACGGTGAGGGCCAGCAGCGGCACCCCGAGGAGGATCACCGCCGCGAGCAGGACGGAGATCCGGACCAGCAGGACGGCGGTGGCGAGGTAGGCGATGACCGCGCCGACGCCGGGCCCGGTGATGGTCAGTGTCTGCGCGATCCGGCCGATGTCGCCGGCCTGGAGGTGGGTCAGCTCGCCGGCCGACACCTGGCGCGGCAGCGTCGTCCCCAGCCGGTTGACGTGCCGGGCGATGACCTGGACGGTGCGGTACGCGGCGTCCACCCGGATGAAGGTCATGGTGCGGTGCCGCAGGATCCCGAGGACGGCGATGAGCGCGCCGACCGCGAGGACGGCCGACACCCAGAAGACCAGCGCGCCGCTGTCGCGGGCCCGGAGGCCCTCGTCGATCGTCCTGGACATCAGGTAGGGCGGCAGCATCAGGGCGCACATCCACAGGCTGCCCCAGGTCGCGCCGAGCAGTACGCGGCCGCGCTGCCTGCGCACCAGCCACCAGAGGAAGCGCAGCGGACTCCGGTGGTCCGGCACCCCGGGATCGCGGTAGGGGACCCGGCGCGCACCCGCGGGCAGGTCCGGTCCGGCGCCGGTCATCCCGCCTGCCCTCGGACGGGCCCCCGAGCCGCGAACTGGTCCAGGATTCGCTGATGTCTCATTCCCGGAGTCTGGCAGACCGCCCCACCACGGAACTGACGCACCCACAGGTCGGGGGGCGGCGGGCCTGCCGCCCCCCGAAGCGCTCACCCGGCGCCGGGGGCCGCCAGGTTGCGGGGCGGCACGGCTCAGGCGATGCCGCGCGGGTTGAGGACGGTGAAGCGCCAGCCGCCGTCGGCGTCGCGGCGGGCGATGTTGGCGGTGGTGCCGGTGGGGGCGATCCGATCGCCGTCGGGGCCGTCGATCTCCAGGGTCCAGTCGGTGACCAGGAGGGCCGTGTCCGCGCCGATGACCTTGTGCCGCGGGACGTTCGTCAGCCTGCCGCGGGCGGCGACGGTTCCGCCGATCTCCGCACGCAGTGCCTCGACGCCGGTGAGGAGCTCGCCGGCCACCGTGCGCATGGCGGCACCTTCGGCGAACAGGGCCAGCACGTGGTCGACGTCGCCGGCGTTCAGCGCGTCCTGGAACACGGTCGGCAGCTGCGTGGGGTCGGTGATGACAGGGAGCATGGTGAGGGGTCCTCAGGTCGGGAACGGGTGGTGGTGACGGCCCTTCGGCGCGGCGCCCGGTGTGGTGCTCGCTGTGCTGCCGGGCGTGCGCCCGGTGCGGCGCCCGCTGCGGTGTTCGCTGCGGTGCCCGCCGTTCGGCCGTGACTCCACGATGCCGCCGCAGCCACCCCTCGGGCGAGGTAGAGTCGGGACTCGACATGGTCGAAAGTGGACAGCGCGACGTCGTCGACATCGCCTACGACAACCCCGACCGCTTGCGGACCGGCATCGAGGTGCTGACCTTCGACGCGCTGAAACCGCGCCTGAAGAGCGCGGTCGCCCGCCGGCCGAGCCGCCTGGACTTCCACCAGCTCATCCTGGTGCGCGGAGGCGAGGGCACCGCCATGGTCGATTTCGTCACCTACCCGTGCACCCGCGGCACACTGCTGCACCTGCGGCCCGGCCAGGTGCAGCGCCTGCCCTCGGACGCGAACGGCCGCCCCGCGGACCTTGACGCCGTCCTGCTGCTGTTCACCGCCGACTTCCCGCCGCCGCTGCCCGCGACGCAGCAGATGCTCGACGGGTTCGGCCCCGTCGCACGGCTCCTGCCGCCGGCCGAGCTCGACGCCTTCGACCGCGCCGTGACGGAACTGGACACGGAGTACCGGAGGCTGCGGGACGGGCAGGCCCCCGGCCCGACAGCGCCCGTCGATGCCGATGCCGATGCCGATGCCGATGCCGATGCCGATGCTGATGTCGATGCCGAGCTGACCGGAGTGCTGCTGCGCCAGCTCCTCGGCGCGCTGCTCATCCGCATGGTGCGCCTCCCGGACCCGGCCGGACGCCCCGCCCTCTCCCCACCCGGTGCCGGGGTCTACCCCGCCTTCCGCCGCGAACTGGAACGCTCCTTCGCCGCCACCCGCTCCGTCGAGGACTACGCCGCGCGGCTCGGCTACTCCCCGCGCACCCTGACCCGCGCCTGCCTGGCCGCCACCGGCCGCAGCGCCAAGCAACTCGCCGACGCCCGCGTCGCCCTACAGGCACAGCGGCTGCTCGCCCACACCGACCTGCCCGTGGCCGCGATCGGTCGCGCGCTCGGTTTCACCGAGGCCACCAACTTCGGCAAGTTCTTCGCCCGCGAGACCGGCCGCACCCCGGGCGACTTCCGCCGGGCCCAGCGATGATTCCACCCCGCCCAGCGGTGACGGGGCCTGAGATCCTCATGGCCGATACACGGATGAGACGCGCTCCACACGGGAACCTGACGTGACCGATGGACGGATGAAACGCCTCCTCGACAGGAACCTGACATCCCGCTCCTACCGTGCGACGCATGCCACCTACCTATGGCCAGACCAGCAGTCAGCACAACCGGAACCACGACCGGGCCCGCGGCCGAGCGCGCGGCCGAGTCCTCCTGACCGCCCTCGTGGTGGCCGCCGGCCTCGCGCTGGCGGCGCCCGCAGGGGCCGCGCCGCAGGACGGGGCCGCCACCAGCCAGGTGGCCGTCCACCCGGAGGCGGTCACGCCCGCGCAGCAGCAGGCCGTCCTGGACTACTGGACCCCGGAGCGGATGGCCGCCCTGACCCAGCCGTCCTCCGGCAACCCACCCAAGAGCGGCCCCGATGGGGCTCCGTGGACCGGCTCCGCCACCCTGAGCAAGACGGTGGGCCGGCTCTTCTTCACCGACCACGGCGAGGACGGGAGCTGCACCGCGACCGTCGTCGGCAGCGCCAACCGCAGCACCGTCGTCACGGCGGCGCACTGCGTCAACAACACCGACCTGCTCGGTGAGAACAACGAGTGGCTGACGAACTCGATGTTCGTCCCCGGCTACCACGACGGCACCGCCCCGTACGGCACGTTCGTCGCCCGCACCGGGGTCGTCCACGCCACCTGGCTCCTCAACGACCAGCAGGACGGCAAGTACTCCGCCTACGACCAGGCGTTCCTGGTCCTGAACGGCAACGCCGAGGGCAAGCGGGTCCAGGACGCCGTCGGCGCCGCGCAGCGCATCGGCTTCGACCGGCCGGGCAGCGCGAAGGTCCACGAGTTCGGCTACCCGCGTGCGGCGTCGGGCGATCCGGCGCGCCAGGGCCTGCCCGAATACACCGGGGCCCGGCTCGCCTACTGCGCGGGGCAGACCCGCGAGCACCCCGGCTTCCCTGGCCACCCGGTGCCCCCGGGTGAGTGGGGCGCCCCCTGCGTGATGGGCGGCGGTTCCAGCGGCGGCCCCCGGATCGCCGACTTCGACCCGTCCTCGGGGATCGGCACCGTGGTGGGCGACAACACCCAGGGCCCGTCCTTCGACTCCTCGGGCCGGGTCTGCGACTTCGGCGACACCTCCTGCACCCGGCACCTGGTCGGCCCGCAGTTCACCTCCGCGATCACGAAGCCGCTGTACAAGGCGGCCGAAAGCGCCCGGATCGCCGGCTGACACCGCCTGGTGGGGGCGGTCGGTGGAACTCCACCGACCGCCCCCACCAGGTCACCTTTGGGGTGCGGCGCCGTCCGCGCCCACCACCAGCCAGTGGGACGGAAGGTCGATCCGGCTGCCGTCGGGCGCGAACTCGGTGAGGAACAAGGGCAGTTCGCCGGAGGCGAGGACGGTGAGCCCGGCGGTGCGGAACAGCTCGCCGAAATCCGAGTCGACGACCTCGGCGGGGGCGAGGCCGTGCTCGAAGACGGGGCGCAGCTTCGGGGGAGGGCCCTGCGGGCTCTGGGCGAGGCCGGCCAGGACGGCCTTCGCCGACGCGGACAGCTCGACGACGAACGCCCGGCCGCGATCCCCGACCAGGGTGGCGATGGCGTCGGCGACCGGCTGGCGGTCGGCCGGTTCGGACTGGTGGATCAGGCCGCGCACATACACGTTGGCATCGCCGAGCCGGGCGTGCAGCTCCCGGACGCCCGGCCCGTCGGTGGCATCGAGCTGGGTGAACTCGGCCCGCCCGTCCGGATGCTGGGTGCGGGCGAGCTCCACGGCGGCGGTGGACAGGTCGACCCCGAGGACGCGGCCGAAGCGCTCGGCGAGGAAGCGGGTCTGGGTGCCGTTGCCGCAGCCGACGTCGACGACGGGCAGCGCCGGGTCGGCGAGGTAGGGGTCGAACAGCGCGAGGTGCACGCTCGCGGTGAGCGCCGGCTCCGCGTCCCAGATCACCGCGCCGGCCTCCGCCGGTGCGTCGCGCCAGAAGCCCTCCCAGGCGTTCAGGTACCGACTCGACACGGGCATGGCGGAGAACCTCCCAGCTGGTGGAGCACGGTGTCGGGATCGGCCCCGGACGGCGAGCGGCGCGTGGAGGCGCATAGGGAATCCGCGAAGGCCTGCGCCCCCGGCTTTCCCTGAACCCCCGAGCTGCGCGCAGCTCCGCCCGACCGGACGGCCGATGACGGTCAGTCACGCTAACGACCCCGGCGGGCGAGGCCGGCCGCGAGTCACCCGAATGCGGTAATTCCGAGGGAAGTTCGCCCGAACGGCCGCCCCGCCGTGCGAGCGCGTCGCGGTGACCCCGCAGGGGCGGTGACCCCGCAGGGTCGGCGCGAGGCTCAGCCGGTCACGCTCGCGGGGGTGGCGGCGAGGTCGCGGACCGTGTCGGCGATGGCGTGGAAGTCCTTGCGCAGGATCTTGGAGTGGTTGCTCGCGACCTTCGTGCTGACCCGGATGTTCGGGTTGCGGGCGAGCACCGGGTCGAGGTTGGTGCGGATCTGTTCCATCAGCTTCGCCTCGCCGCCCAGGTTGCCGCCCGAGGCGACCACGTACCGGACCGGTGCGGTCACCCGGTCGAAGACCGGGTCGAGGGCGGCGGGCGCGCAGAGCTCGTTGATTTCGAGGTTGATCTCGGCGTGCTGCTCGGCGCTCATCCGCGCGGCCATGCCGAGTCGGCGGGCGATCGGGAACAGCGGGCTCAGCCGGCGGAACAGCTTGCGGACCTGCTCCCGGGTGGCGTCGTCGAGCCACTCGTGCGGGAACGCGCCGTCCACGGACACCGCCCCGAGGACGCGGTCCGGGTGCCGGGCGGCCCAGTGCACCGCGAGCATCGCGCCGTAGGACCAGCCCACCAGGATCGGCCGGTCCACGCCCCTCGCGGCGAGGACGGCGTCGACGTCGCGCAGGCACGCTTCGAACGAGTAGTCCGCCGAGCGCTTCGACTTGCCACGGGCGCGCTCGTCGAAGGTGATGTGCCGGTAGTCGTCGCCGAGGTCGGCGATGACGCGCCGCCAGTGCGACTGGTCGGCGTAGGAGCCGTTGAGGTAGACCACGGGACGGCCGGGCCCGCCGGTGTCGGTCACGGCCAGGGCGGTGTCGTCGACGGAGACCATGCCGGTCCAGGCGGGCTGCTCGATGGTCATGGTGTGCCTTCTTCCGGGTGCGGATGCGGGGGTGGCGGGTTGCCGAGGGCCGCTCTGCTGCGGTTCGTTGTTTCTGATGATGGAAACGCTACGTTGCCTTCACGGATGGCGGCAACCAGTTCGTTGCTCGTAATCAGCATTGGTGCAGGTGAAGACGCGATTATCGTTGCAGTGGCCTTGAATTTAACGCAACGTCAGCCACCGTGTTCGTTGCACTGGAATGGGAGTGAACGCTATGGTGAGGGCATTCGGGGAAGCGTGAAGGGAGAATCGCGGTGCCGGGAGGCAGGCTCACTCAGCAGGAACGCCAGCAGATCGCGCTGGGGATGGCCGACGGCCTCGCCTACGCGGAGATCGCCAGGCGTCTCGACCGCCCCACCTCGACGGTCACGCGCGAGGTGATGCGCAACGGCGGCCCCACTGCCTACCGTGCCGACCTGGCCCACCGGGCGACCGAACGCCGCCGCGCCCAGCGGCGCAGGCCGGCCGCGCCCCGGGGGCCGGAGGCGCCCCCGCAGGCCCACGGGCGCGATGCCGAGGCCGTGCGCGAGTACCAGGAGACGTACACCACCGTCCTGATGGCCTCCGGCATGCCCAAGATGACGGCCCGGGTGCTGGCCTGCCTCACCCTCACCGACAGCGGCAGCCTCACCGCGTCCGAACTCGCCCGGCACCTCCAGGTCAGCCCGCCGTCGATCTCCAAGGCGATCGCGTTCCTCGACGGCCAGGGCCTCGTCCGCCGGGAGCGCGACGAGCGCCGCCGCGAGCGCTACGTCGTCGACGACGACGTCTGGTACCAGTCGATGATGGCCAGCGCCCGCGCCACCGCCCACCTCGTCGAGGTCGCGCGGCAGGGCGTCGGCGTCCTCGGCCCGCAGACCCCGGCCGCCACCCGCCTGGAGAACATCGCCCGTTTCGTCGACTTCGTCTCCGAGAGCATCGTCCGCGCGGCGGAGCAGGCCCGCGAGATCCTCCACGCGAAGCCCGAGGCGACCCCGTCCGGACCGGCCGCTCCGCGTCCGGACCACGGATAGCCGGCGGTCACCGGGAGGCGGCGCGGTAGGCGCGGCGCCAGGGGCCCGGGTCCGCGCCGAGGGCCTGGACGATGTCGGAGAGCAGTTCGACGTCCAGGCGTTGGCGTCCGCTGCGGAAGCAGTCGTAGACGGTGATCCGCCCGGGTGTGCGTTCCCCGGCCGGGACGCCGCGGGCTGCCCGGACGGAGCTGATCCGCCGGACGATGGTCGAGTAGGAGGGGCTGCCGGCCTCCTGCCTGAGCAGGGTGAGGGACTCGGCGAGCGCGTCCAAGGAGTGCGAACGGGCTAGCGTCGCAGCGGAGTTGACCTCGGCGGCCCGGCAGGAGCACGGGGCCGCCGTGGTGCGCATAGGTGACCAGGTCAACGCTCTGTCCTCCCCCCGCCGGGCCTGCGTGAACAGCCTCTTCGCGCCGGGGGTTCCTGTCAACTGAGGTGAATCAAATGGCGAAATCCATACACTCCCGTTTGTTCGGGATCGTTCGGAAAGCTGCCCAGGCCCTCAACTCCGCTGCCAGGATGGCCGCATTCCGCAGTGACACGACGTCAGAGAGGGAGGTGTCGGACCTCATGAAGTCCGCCCGAAAGATCGTCTCAGCCCTGGCACTCGCGATCGGCCTGAGCGTCTCGTTGCCCGTCGCCGCCGCGCAGGCCGACCCCGCCAATCCGCAGCCCTACGCCTACGGTTACCTCGCCGCGCTCGCCCGCCCGGCCAACGGCGGCCCCAACGGCACCTACTACTGCATGGACGAGTACCGGCAGACCAACGGCGACGGCCGGCCGGTCGTCCTGCGGCCGTGCGACGGCTCCTGGAACCAGTTCTGGTTCGTCTCGGAGGACGGCCTCATCCACAGCACCAACGACGGCCGCTGTCTGTCGGGCCACGTCCCGAGCGGCCCGTCCGACAGCCCGGGCGCCACGGCGGTGGGGTGCAACGGGGGCGACCCGAAGCAGCGTTGGACGTTCGGCACCGACCGCGGCGTGTGCAACGCCGTCGGTGCCTGCCTGACCTACGTCGGCAACCAGGGCCCGCGGAACTCCTACGGACTCTGGACGCTGGGGCGGAACGCGAGCATGGGGCAGACCCAGGAGTTCGACTGGCACCACTCCGACAGCGACCGTCCGATCAACCCCAACATCTAGACATCTGGGCCCTGTCCGGGGACCGGCGTGGCCGGGGTCGAGGCGGTGATCGCCTCGGCCCCGGCCGAACGGGGGGCGCCGGTCACCAGACGCGGCGGTCGGCGGGGGTGCCCAGGCCGGTGCGGAGGTGGCGGACGAGGCTGCGCCGCAGCTCGCGGTCCTGGTCGGTCTCGACGGGGAGGTCGAGCTGGACGATGTCCACGCCGGCCGAGCGGAGCAGGCCGATGCGGGCGGCGACGGTGGCGGGGGAGCCGGCGTACGCGGCGGTGAGCGAGCGGCGGATGTAGGCGGCGACCTGCTCGTCGCCCCGGGAGGGGTCGGAGCGGCCGCGCTCGCGGTCGCGGTCGAGCTGGACGGCTTCCGTCCAGGGTCCGCCGCCGCCGGAGGTGAGGCGGAGGGCGTCGCGGCGCAGCCGGCGGACGCGGTCGCGGGCCGCCTCGTCGGTGTCGGCGAGGACGACGGTGACGTGCCGCCAGATCCGCAGGGTCCGGCCGTGCGCGGCGGCGGCGGTGCGGACCTGGGCTATCCGCCGACGGGTGTCCGGCAGCGGCAGCGGGCTGACGGCGTAGACCTCCGCGTAGCGGGCCGCCAGGTCGAGGCCCTGCGGTGACGAGCCGCCGAAGGAGAGCAGCTCGCCGCCGGGTCTGGGGTGCAGGCCGGGCCGGGCGGCGGACACGGTGTAGAACTCGCCCTTGTGGTCGATGTCCTGGTCGGCGGCGAGGTAGCGGGTGAACAGGTCGAGGTACTCGTCGGCCCTGCGGTAGCGCTCCTGCTTGTCCAGGAGGTCGCCGTCGCGGGCCGTGTCGTGGTCGCTGGAGCCGATGATGACGTGGGCCGCCGCCCGCCCGCCGGAGAGGCGGTCCAGGGTCGCGAGGGAGCGGGCGGCGACGGTCGGCGCGGTGGTGCCGACCCGGTGGGCGACCGCGATGCGGAGCCGTGTGGTGGCGGCCAGGGCCCAGGAGGCCACCAGCCACGGGTCGGGCCACGAACTGGACTGCACCACCAGGGCGCTGTCCAGCCCGTCCTCCTCGTTCTCCCGCGCGGTGCGGGCGACGTACGCGGGGTCGGCGGTGCGGTCGCGGCCGTCGGGGGCCCAGCGCAGGGCCTGGCGTTCCTGCGCGGTGTGGCCGGGAACGGGTGCGGCGCGGACCCCGCCGCGGATTTCGAGTGGCACGGCTCTCCTCCGGTCGTGAGCGTCGTGAGGGTGGCAGGGGATGGGGACGGGTGGGGCGCGACGGTCAGAGGGCGGCCGGCCCGAGCCGGGCCAGGGTGTCGAGCAGCTTGGCGCGGCTGACGAACACCTCGGGCGGCAGCGACACGTACAGCTGGATGGTGGTGACGCCGGGGCGGTGGTAGGCGAGGATGCGCTCCCGGCACTCCTCCGGCGAGCCGCTGATGAACAGCCCGTCGACGACCTCGTCGGGCAGCGCCTTCTGGGCGCCCTCCGGGTCGCCGGCCGCCCAGAGGCGGTGGGTCTCGGCGAGGAGTTCGCCGTGGCCCAGCCACTCGTGGAACTTGCGGTACGGCTCGCGGTTGAGGATCCAGGCGAGGAACGGCCGGCTGGCGCGGTGGGCGTAGTCGGTGTCCTCGGTGGGGCAGACGAAGACCTTGACGACCAGTTCCTTCCCGGGCGGCTGCGGGCCGACGGCGTCCAGGATCTTCGGCACGTCGTGCGGGAACAGCAGGTTGGTGATGGCGCCGTCGCCCTCGTTGAAGCCGAGCCGGAGCATGTTGGGCCGCAGCGCGCCCAGGATGACCTTGACCGGCTCGGTCGGCGGGTGCGGCAGCCGGTAGCCGGTGATGTCGAAGGTGTCGAACCCGCCGGTGACGTACTCGCCGCGCAGCGCCCGGGTGACGAAGCGCAGGACGTCCCTGGTCCGCTTGAACGGCTCGTCGAACGGGATGCCGTTGATGTCGGTGACGTGGGCGGGCACCGAGGCGCCGATGCCCAGCAGCAGTCGGCCCGGGGCGAGTTGGGCGAGCGTCGCGGCGGTCTGGGCGAGCACGGCCGGGCCGCGGGTGTGCACCGGGACGATGCCGGTGCCGATCCGCAGCGAGGGGGACCAGGCCGCCGTGGCGGCCAGCGGGGTGAAGGCGTCGGTGCCGCCGCCCTCGGCGCTCCACACGTCGGTGTAGCCGAGGTCGGGCAGCCGCTCGACCAGGAAGCGGTGCCGGTCGATGGTCAGGCCGGGCAGCGGGAGGGTGATGCCCCACTTGGGCGGTGCGGCGGGCACGGGGCCGTGCGCGGAGCCGGGCGGGACGGTCCCGGCGTGGTGGTGCGGTCGGTGCGGGTCGGTCATCGGGATGGCCGTCCTTCCTGTGGTGCGCGGTGCTCTTCGGAGCCGGGGGAGAGGCGGTGTCCGCGGGTCAGCGGACCCATACGGTGGTCAGGTCGAGGAACCAGGACTGCGGCTGCACGAGCCCCTGGACCTTCGGCGAAAGGGCCCGCGGATTGCGGTCGTTGACCACGAACAGCCAGGGCGCGTCCTGGGTGACCAGGGCGAGCGCCTTGCGGTACCCGGCCTGCCGGGCGGTCTGGTCGGCATCGGCGGCCGAGGAGGCGAGCAGCTCGTCGACCTGCGGGTTGGTGTAGTGGCCGGTCCAGAACGGGCTCTTGGAGCCGATGAACAGCGGGAGCAGCGCCTCGGACTGGAACAGCGTGGTGGACTGGGCGACGGCGTCCGAGCCGAGCGCCACCTGGCCCTTGGCCTCGGCGCCGATCAGCGTGGTCCAGTCGGTGGTGCGCAGCTCGACCTTGATGCCGACGGCGGCGAGATCCCGCTGGAGGGCCTCGGCGATCGGCACCGGCAGCAGGTTGCCGCTGCCGCCGGTGGGCACGGTGACGGAGGTGCTGAAGCCGTTCGGGACGCCGGCCTCGGCGAGCAACTGCCGGGCCTTGGCGGGGTCGTAGGAGTAGACGTCGCCGGCGGGGTCGTAGGCGGCGGTGGCGCGCGGCGCGGTCTGGTAGGCGGGGTCGGCGGTGCCGTGCAGCAGCTTCTCGGCGATGGCCTTGCGGTCGATCGCGAAGTTGGCGGCCCTGCGGACCAGCGGGTTGTCCCAGGGCGCCTTCGAGGTGTCCAGGATCCAGTACCAGAGGTGGTCGTAGCTGTTCGTGGCGATCTGGACGCCGTCGGCCTTGAGGCTGTCGATGTCGTCCGGGTTCGGGTACTCGATCCAGTTCACGCCGCCGGAGCGCAGGGCGGCGGTGCGGGCCGCGGCGTCCGGCAGCGCCTTGATCACGAGCCGGTCGAGCTTGGGGGCGCCGCGCCAGTAGCTCCTGTTGGCGGCCAGCTCGATCTGCTGGCCCTCGGTCTGCGAGACGAACGAGAAGGGGCCGGTGCCGACCGGGTGCTGGGCGAAGTCGGCCGAGCCGGACTTGCGGACGGCGGTGGGGCTCGCGATCAGGACGTGCGCGAGGTCCTCGGGGAAGTGGCCGTTGGGGTCCTTGGTGACCAGCTCGACGTGGTCGGCGTCGGTCTTGCGGTACGAGACGATGTCGCCCGCGTACTCGGCGGCGGCGGCGCCGAGGGCGTCGGTGTACTCGGGGCTCTTCTTGTCGAGGTAGCGGGCCAGGTTGAAGAGCACGGCGTCGGCGTCGAACGGGGTGCCGTCCTGGAAGGTGACGCCCTTGCGGAGGGTGAAGGTCCACGTCCTGGCGTCGGCGGCGACCTGCCAGTCGGTGGCCAGGGCGCCGGTGACGGCCGGCGGCTTGTCGGTGTCCTTGAGCAGTTCGTACCGGGTGAGGCCCTCGTAGAGCTGGAAGGAGACCAGCCGCTTGCCCTCGAAGCCGGCGCCGCCGATCACGGTGTCGGGGTTGGGGAGTCTGCCGGTGGCGCCGATGACCAGGGTGCCGCCGCGGCCGTCACCGCCGCCCGCCCCCGCGGAGCCGCCGCCGTCGGAGCCGGCGCAGCCGGCCGCCGCCGCGAGCAGAACGGCGGCGGCCGGCAGGGCGACGGCTCTGGAGCGGATACGGCTGGTGCGCGTCATGGGGATTCCTCGTCGGTTCGGTGGTGCGGGGGTTCGGTGGTGCGGGGGTTCGGTGGTGCGGGGGTACGGAGGTTCAGCGGTGTGTCGGCACGGGGCTTCGGCGGCGGGTCACGCGACGCCGGTGGCGGCCTCCAGCAGCGCCCGGGTGTACGGGTGCGCGGGGGAGTCCCAGAGCAGGCCGGCGGGGCCCTCCTCGACCACCCGGCCGTGCCGCAGCACCAGCACCCGGTGGGCGAGGTGCCGGACGACGGCGAGGTCGTGGGAGATGAACAGGTAGGCCAGGCCGGTGCGTTCCTGGAGGTCGGTCAGCAGGTCGAGCAGGCGGGCCTGCACGCTGCGGTCGAGGGCGGAGGTCGGTTCGTCGCAGACGACCAGGTCCGGCCCGGTGGCCAGGGCCCGGGCGACGGCCACCCGTTGGAGCTGCCCGCCGGACAGCTCCCGGGGGTAGCGGTCGGCGAGCGCGGGCTCCAGGCCGACCTGGGTGAAGAGCCAGGCGACGGCCGCGGCGCGTTCGGCGCGCGGCGTGCCGTGCAGGCGCAGCGCGAAGGCGACCGCCTCCCCGGCGCGCAGGCTGGGGTTGAGCGATCCGCGCGGGTCCTGCGGGACGAACTGGAGTCGGCCCCGCAGCGCCCGGTCGGCGCGGCCGCGCAGCCGGTACGGATCGCGGCCGGCGAAGCGGACGCTGCCGGCGTCAGGGGCCAGCACCCCGAGGGCGAGCCGGGCCAGGGTGGATTTCCCCGAGCCGGATTCGCCGACCAGGCCGACGGTCTCGCCCGGCGCGACGGTGAGGCTGACGCCGTCCAGGGCGGTCCGGTCGCCGTAGCGCTTGGTGACGGCGTCGACGACGAGCAGGGCCGGGGGCCCGTCGTGCGGGGTGTGGCTGGCGGCGGTCATCGGCGGGCTCCCGGTTCGGCGGCCACCAGGGCGGCGGTGAAGGCGTGTTCCGGGTCGCCCAGCACCCGTTCGGCGGGCCCGAGCTCGACGATCCGGCCGGCCCGCATGACCGCCACGGTGCCGCCGATCCGGCGGGCTGCCGCGAGGTCGTGGGTGACCAGCAGCAGGGCGATGCCGCAGTCGGCGCGCAGGGTGGCGAACAGGTCGAGGATCCGCCCGCGGATCAGCGCGTCGAGCGCGGTGGTCGGCTCGTCGGCGATCAGCAGTTCCGGGCCGCAGCAGATCGCGACGGCGATGGCGGCGCGCTGGCGCAGGCCGCCGGAGAGCTCGTGCGGGTAGGCCCGGGCGACGCGTTCCGGGTCCGGGATGCCGGCGGTGGCGAGCAGCTTCGGGACGGCCGCGCGGGCGGCCCGGCGGTCGGCGGCGATCCCGTGCCGCCGCAGCACCTCGGCGAGCTGCGGGCCGATCCGGCGCAGCGGGTCGAGCGAGGCGGTCGGGTCCTGCGGCACGTAGCCGATGCGCCGGCCGCGGACGTCGGCCAGTTCGCGTTCGCCGAGCGCCCGCAGGTCGGTCCCGGCGAGCCGGACGCCTCCGGTGACGGCGGCGCCGTGCCCCGGCAGCCCGAGCACGGTGCGGGCGACGGTGGTCTTGCCGCTGCCGGATTCGCCGAGCAGTACCAGGGAGCGGCCGGCAGGCAGGGCGAGGGAGACGTCGTCGACGGCCCGGACCCCGCCGGGGTACTCGACGGTCAGGCCGTCGATCTCCAGCAGCGCGCTCATGCGCCCACCCGCTTCGCGGCTCGCGGCCGGGCCGAGCCGTCGGCCGAGCGGTCGGTGGAGCGGTCGGCGGACCGGCTCGCGGCGGCGGGGGCGGCGTGCGCCAGCAGGGCGGCGGTGTCGCCGACGCGGGTGCGCAGCGTCTCGCCGAGGGTGTTGAAGACGACCGAGACGGCGAGGATGACCAGGGCCGGCAGGACCGCCACCCAGGGGTGGGTGAGCAGCGAGGGCCGCAGCTCCTCCAGCATCGCGCCCCACTCGGCGGTCGGCGGGGCGACCCCGAGCCCGAGGAAGGACAGCCCTGCGGCGTACATGATGGCCAGCCCGACCAGCGAGGACGCGTACACCAGGACCACCGGCGCCACCACCGGGGCGACCTGGCGCAGGACCAGCGACCCCCAGCCGGCGCCGCTGACCCGGGCGGCCACCAGGTACTCGGCGGCCCGGACGCGCCGGGTCTCGGTGAACGCGACCCGTGCCACCGCGGGGGTGAGCACCACCGACAGCGCGAGCACGGTCGCGCCCAGGCCGGGTGTGAGCAGCGAGGCGATGGCGATCGCCAGCAGCACCCCGGGGAAGGCGTAGAGCACGTCCAGCAGGCGCAGCAGGGCCTGTTCGGTGATCCGGCCGCCGAGCCCGGCCACAACGCCGAGCAGGGTGCCGACGACGGCGGCCACCGCGACGGGGACGAGCCCGCCGGTGAGCGAGGCGCGCCCGGCCCAGATCAGCCGGCTGAGCAGGTCGCGGCCCTGGCCGTCGGTGCCGAGCGGGTGGCCGGGGCTGCCCGGGTCGAGCAGCCGGTCCGCCAGCCGCCCGGCGGCCGGGTCGTACGGGGCGACCAGCTGCGCGGCGAGCGCGAGCAGGACCAGCAGCGCGGCCAGGGCGGCGGGGACGGTCAGGCCGAGGTTCGCTCGGGCGAGGACACGTGACGTCACATCAGTTCCTTACTCGCGGGTCGATCGCCGCGTGCGCCGCGTCCACGAGGATGTTGACGCCGACGAACGCGACCGCCACCACCAGCACCCCGCCCTGCACCAGGGGCAGGTCGCGGGAGGTGAGCGCGTCGTACAGCAGCCGGCCGACGCCGGGCCAGGCGAACAGGGTCTCCACGAAGATCACCCCTTCCAGGAGGTAGGCGAGTTGCAGGCCGCCGATGGTGAGCAGTGCCGGTGAGGCGTTGTGCACGCAGTGCCGCAGCACGGTGGCCGGGCGCAGGCCGCGGGCGCGCAGCGAGTCGGCCAGCTCGCCGGCCAGCACGCCCCCCAGCGCGGCCCGGAACACCCGGGCGGTGAGCCCGAGCGGGACGAGCGCGGCGGCCACGGCCGGCAGGACCAGGTGGCGGGCCAGGTCGGGCAGGCCGCCGGAGCCGAACACGTCGTGGGTGCCCCCGGCCGGCAGCCAACGCAGGCCCACGGCGAAGACGGCGATCAGCAGCAGGGCCACCGAGTACTGCGGGGCGGAGACCGCGAGGGCGGACAGCGCGCCGGAGATCCGCCCGCCGGGGCCGCGCGGGCGCAGCGCGCCGACGGCGCCGAGCGCCACCCCGCCGACCAGCACCAGCAGGAAGGCGGCCGCGGTCAGGGTCAGCGTCTGGCCGAGCGCCGGGAGCAGCAGGTCGGCGACCGGGCGCTGACCGGAGACGGAGGTGCCGAGGTCGCCGGTCAGCGCGTGCCAGAGCCAGGAGGCGTAGCGGACGGGTAACGGCTGGTCCAGGCCGAGCCGTTCGGAGAGCTCGCGGCGGGCCTCGGGCGGTGCGCCCGGCCCGAGGAAGAGGGCCACCGGATCGCCGGGGACGAGCGTGACGGTCGCGAAGACGACGGCGGTGACGCCGAGCAGGGTCGGTACGGCCAGCAGGAGGCGGCGCAGCAGGAAGCGGGTCACCCGGCCCTCCGTGGCGTGGCGCCGGACTGGCCGGCGGCGGGCCGGTTGGGCGGGGCGGGCATGGGGCTGGTGGTCCTTCCGGGAGGGGCGGGTCGGGAGCGGGTCGGGACGGTCACCAGCGGTAACCGGCAGTCACTGGCGGCGTCCGGGGGCTGGAGCGCCGGACCGGGGCCGTGGGACGGGCCGTTCGCCGGGGGCGGGTGCCGCGTCCGGGCGGGATCGGGTGCCGGAGCACGGGTCGGGCGGTCCGTGGGACGTGGGACGTCGGTGCCGCTCCGGCAGCTGCGGCCGCTTGAAGGAGCGTTGCGGACCGGTGGCCCGGACAGCCAGTCAGCACTTGATGCTGTTACTCCTGGTCACAGCATCCGGAGTGTCAGGACCGCCACTGCCCAGGGCGCTGAGCCCCGGTTCCGTCCTTGACCTGCACAAGGAACCGGACCTAGGGTTCCCCGCATGGCTATTCGGCGGACCGACATCACCCTGGTCGGGATCGGCGGCTCGTGGCACCGACGGTGTTTCGACGAGCTCTGTCGCCCGCGCGCTGCGCGCTGACCGCCCCGTTCCCAGTCGCTGCGGTCGGCGCCCCTCCCCAGTCCCGGATTCCGCAGCCGACGCCCGTGCGCGTCCTCGACGGATCCTCGCCGCAGCACCCGTGCCCACCGGGCCGGCCCGCCACCAGCAAGGGGACCGTATCGCCATGCCGTACCTCAGACGTCCTGCCTCCGCCCCCGGGGGTGCGCGATGGCCGCAGTGAGCAAGATCGCCGTTCCGGCCGGCCCGCGCGGCCGCCGGCTTCCCGCCCGACGCGGTGCCTGCGGCGGCGCCACCCTGGTGGACGCCCCCGCCGCGGGCGCGCCGCCGGTGCACGCCGCACCACCGGCGCAGGCCGAGATCGACAACCCGCTCGATCTGATCGCCGGTCACCAGCTGCTGGCGGAGACGGTGACGCCGCCACCCCCGGCGGGGCCGACCGCCACCGGTTGCGGGTGCGGCCATCCGATGTGCGTGGAGGAGGACCGCGACCGCACGGCCGATGCCCGGGTGTTCCTGGTCGAGCGGCACTCGGTGGCCAGCGCCGGGCTGCGCAGCGTGCTGACGACCGTGCCCGGACTGGCCGTGGTCGGGTCCACCGGCGACCCGCTGCGCGCGGTGGCCGCCGTGCGCCGGGTCGCCCCGGACGTCATCCTGCTCGGCCGCGGCGCGAGCCTGGAGGCCGACCTCGCCGTCGTGGTGGCGCTGCGCGGCCCGGACGCGGCGCCCGACGCCCGGGTGCTGCTGCTGCGCCGGGCCGAGTCGACCGCGGAGGCGAGCCGGATGCTGCTGGCCGGGGCCAGCGGCTGCTTCCCGCTCGACCTGGCCGAGGACCGGATCATCAGCGCCGTCCAACTCGCCGCGGCGGGCGGGTCGGTGTTCCTGCCCGCGCCGCCGCCGGCCCGGACCCACGCGGCGGTGCCCCCGCAGCACGTCGGCGAACTGCCGCCGCAGCACGCCGGGCTGACGGAGCGTGAGCGCGAGGTGCTGGTCCAGCTCGGGCTCGGGCTGAGCAACGCCGAGATCGGGCGTGAACTCGCCCTGGCCGAGGCCACCGTGAAGAAGCACCTCACCCAGGCCATGCGCAAGATCGGGCAGCCCGACCGGCTGCGCGCCGCGCTCTACGCCCACCGGCACGGCCTCGCCGGGTAGTTCGTCTCAGTACATCTTCGTCGCCACCCTCCGGAGGGCGGGCCCCGCAGCACGCGGGGCCCGCCCTCCGTCGTGTTCCGGCCGCCTCCCGCAGGTGACCTTCGGAGCATGCGCGAGGCGACGATCGGCGCCCTGAGCGGCGCCGTTCGGGGCTACCGGGGCGCCTGGCCCGCTCCGTAGCGTGGCGGGAAACGACCACCACACGAGACGGTCCGAAGGATCGTCCAGCCGAAGGGAGATGGCCCGATGGGGGGTGTGTCCGACAGGACCGGGGGCCCGACCGGTTCCGCCGGTGCGGCGGGTGCCGACGCCGGCCCGCGCACGGCGGTGCTGGCCGCCGCGAGTCACCGGAGCCCCGGCGCGGAGCAGCCGAGGTCCCCGTACCGCGCGATGTCGGACGCCGAGCGGTCCGCGCTCTGGCGCCAGCGGCTGCACGAGGCCGAGGCGGGCCTGACGCGGTACCTGGTGTCGCGCGGGAACGGGCTGCACCTGACCGACTGGTTCGTGCTGCAGTCCGAGCTCTTCGCCGACCTCCCCGCGCCGGACGCCCCGGCCCCGGAGTGGCAGCGGGTGTTCTTCCGCGACCAGGCGCTGATGGAACGTTTCCTCGTGCGCCGCTACGGCGAGGAGGGGCTGGGGGACTGGGCCCGGTCCAATGCCGAGGTGCACCGCGAGGTCGAACCCGACCACGGCCGGGGCGCCGCCGACCCGATCCACCGGATCGCCCGGCAGGCCGAACTGTACGGCTCGGAGTACGAGTTCGACGACGAGGAGCCGCCCGGCGCCGAGCACGCGGCGCTCACCATCACACACTGCGCGATCTGGGACTACCGCGAGAAGGCCCGCCGCTCGGGCGTCCAGCTGACCCTCGCCTCGCCCTGTACCTACTGCACCGAGGCGCTGTCCGCCAACATCCGCGCCAAGGGCTACCGGCCCGCGCACCGCCTGACCAACGGCCCGACCGGCCACGGCTGCCGCTGGGAGTCGAGCGCCGCGGCCGGGCCCGCCGCCAACGACGAACCGGGGGAGTCCTGAGATGTGCGGTGTCACCGGCTGGATCGACTGGGACACCGACCTGCGCCACCAGGCGCGGACGGTCCGGGAGATGACCGCCACCCTGGCCTGCCGCGGCCCGGACGCGGACGGCGTCTGGCTCTCCCGGCACGCCGCGTTCGGCCACCGCCGGCTGTCCGTGATCGACCTGGACGGCGGGGTCCAGCCGCTCGCCGACCGCCCGGGGCCCGACGCCGGCGCCGTGCTCTGCTACAACGGGGAGCTCTACAACCACCGCGAGCTGCGCGCGCAACTGGAGGCCTTCGGGCACGTCTTCCGGACCCGCTCGGACACCGAGGTGGTCCTGCGGGCCCACCTCCAGTGGGGCAAGGACGCGCCGACCAGGTTCAACGGCATCTTCGCCTACGCCCTGTGGGACGCCGCGCGCGAGGAACTGCTGCTGGTCCGCGACCACCTCGGCATCAAGCCGCTGTACTGGCACGCCCACGCCACCGGGGTGCTGTTCGGCTCCGAGCCCAAGGCGGTGCTCGCGAACCCGCTGTTCCGCGCCGAACTGGACGCCGAGGGCATCGCCGAGCTGTTCGCGCTGCCCGCCGCGCCGAGCGCCGGCCACGGGCTGTTCCGCGGGCTGCACGAAGTCCGGCCCGGCCACCTGGTGGTCGTCGGCCGCGGCGCCACCCGCGAACTCCGCTACTGGCGGCTGGAGTCGGCCGAGCACCGGGACGACGCCGCGACCACCCGCGGCACTGTCCGGGACCTGCTCGCCGACGCCGTCGAACGGCAGCTGATCAGCGACGTGCCGCTGTGCACCCTGCTCTCCGGCGGCGTCGACTCCAGCGCCGTCACCGCGCTGGCCGCGGCCGCCCGCGAACGGGCCGGCCACGGGAAGATCGCCAGCTTCTCGGTGGACTTCCCCGGCAGCACCGACCGCACCCCGGACGCCTGGCGGACCACCCTCGACGCCCCGTACGTGCAGGCCGCCGCCGAGCACATCGGCACCCTGCACACCACCGTCCTGGTGCCCGACGACGACCTGCTGGACGCCCGCGACGCCGTCCTGCGCGCCCGGGACCGGCCCGGCTGGGGCGAGATGGACGCCTCGCTGCACCTGCTCTTCCGCGAGGTGCGGCGGCGCTCCACGGTCGCGCTCTCCGGCGAGGCCGCGGACGAGATCTTCGGCGGCTACCCGTACTTCCACGACGCGCAGGCCGTCGCCGCGCCCACCTTCCCGTGGCTGCACGGCAAGGCCACGCCGGCGGACCTGCTGCGCCCGGACGTCCGGGCCGAGGTGCGACCCGAGGAGTACACCGCCGCCGCCTACCACCGCTCGCTCGGCGAGGTGTCGCGCCTGCCCGGCGAGTCGGCCGCCGACGCGCGGATCCGCGAGGTCTTCCACCTCGCGCTCACCCGCTGGCTCCCCCCGCTGCTGGACCGGGTGGACCGGGTGTCGATGTCGGTCGGCCTGGAGGTGCGGGTGCCGTTCTGCGACCACCGCCTGGTGGAGTACCTCTGGAACGTCCCGTGGGCGCTCAAGGCGCCGGACGGGCGGGCCAAGGGCCTGTTCCGCGACGCCGTCCGGGACCTCCTCCCGGCGCAGGTCACCGACCGGCCCAAGAGCGGCTACCCGTCCACCCCGGCCGTCCGCTACACCGAGGTGCTCACCGCCCGGGCGCACGAGCTGCTGGCCGACCCGAACGCGCCGGTCTTCGAGCTGGTGGACCGCGAGCCGGTCCGCCGGCTGCTCGCCGAGGGCCGCCCGCTGCCCAGCCCGCGCACCGCGCCGAACCCGGTCGGCGGCCTCGACCACCTGGTCCAGGTCGACGAGTGGCTGCGCGCCTACCGGGTGGGGCTGCGATGAGCGGCCCCGCGGCGGCCGTGACCACGGCGAAGGCCACCGAGGAGGCCTTCCGGGCCGCCTCCCGCGGCTGGACCACCGGGGTCGCGGTGGTCACCACCCGCGCGGACGAGGAGGTCTTCGCCAAGACGGTCTCCTCCTTCAGCACCCTCTCCCTCGACCCGCTGCTGGTCACCGTCGCGGTCAGCCGCCACAGCCCGCTCGTGGCCGCGGCCCGCGCCGCCGGACGGTTCGGCCTCTCGGTCCTGACGGACGGCCAGTCGGCGGTGGCCCGGCGCTTCGCCACACCCGGGGCCGGGCGCGCGCTCGGCGGCTTCACCGCGGTGCCGATGCGGACGGCGGTCACCGGTGCCCCGCTCGTCGACGACGCCCTGGCCTGGTTCGACTGCCGGCTGCACGGCACCCTGCCCGGCGGCGACCACACCATCCTGGTCGGCCGGGTCGCCGCCGCGGACCGCGGCGACGGCGACCCGCTGCTCTACCACGACGGCCGGTACCGCGTGATCGACCCGAAACCCTTGAACCCTTGACATCAAACGGAGTTGGCGCATGACACTGCTGGGCACCATCACCGGCCGCGGCGCACCCGCCACCGCCCGCGGCCTGCTGACCGGCGACCGGTACCGGGCCGAACTGGACGACGGCCGCGAGCTCTACCTCGACGGCAAGCGCATCGCGAACCCCGCCGAGCACCCCGCGTTCCGCCCGGCCGTGGACGAACTGGCCCGCCTGATCGACCTCCAGCACGACCCGGCCCACCGCGACCTGCTCACCTGGGAGGACCCGGACAGCGGCCTGCGGCTCGCCCGCGCCTACCAGCCCCCGCGCACCCTGGAGGACCTGCGGCTCCAGCGCCGCAGCGCCGAGCTGTGGCACGCCGAGGCACTGGGGCAGCAGGGCCGCTCACCCGCCTTCATGGCCTCGATCGCCGTCGGCGTCTACGACTTCCGGCACCAGCTGGCCGGGGCCGACCCGCGCTTCGGCGCCAACGCCGAGGCGTGGTACCGGCACTGTGCGAGCAACGACCTGGTCCTCTCGCACGCCCTCGGCGACCCGCAGATCGACCGCTCCGCCAACCCGCTCGACGACCCGGACCTCGCCCTGCGCGTCGTGGAGGAGAACGACCGGGGCATCGTGGTGCGCGGCGCCAAGCAGCTCACCACGCTCGCCCCGATCGCCCACGAGGTGCTGGTCTACCTCTCGGCGTCGTTCACCGAGGGCCGCGGCGAGCAGTTCGTGACCTGGTTCGCCCTGCCGCTCAACACCCCCGGCCTGATCACCCTCGCCCGCGAACCGCTCGGCAGCGCCTCCTGGGGGCACGCCCACCCGCTCGGCGCGCGGTTCGACGAGCAGGACGCGATGCTCTTCTTCGACGACGTCCTGGTGCCCTGGGACCGCGTCTTCCTGCTGCGCGACGCGAACCTGGCGCGCACCGGCCTCGGCCGGATCAACGCCTGGAGCGCCTACGTCGGCCACATCCGCTACCGCGAGCGGCTGCGGACCCTGCTGGCCAGTGCCACCCTGGTCGCCGAGTCGATCGGCGTGGACGGCTTCCGCAACATCCAGGAGGACCTGGGCCGCCTCGCCGGGTACGCCGAACTGACCGAGTACTTCCTCGACGCCGCCGAGGCGCGCGGCGGCCTCACCGACGGCGGCCTGTTCGCCCCCGGCGACACGGCGGCCTCCCGGGTCTGGTCGGCCGAGGTGGCCGGCAGCGCGGTCGAGATCGTCCGCAGGATCGGCGCCTCCGGGCTGCTCATCCAGCCCACCGCCGGGGACCTCGCCAACCCCCGGCTGCGCCCGCACCTGGACCGCTACATGCGCGGCCGGGACATCGACGCCGAACGCAAGGCCCGGCTCTTCCGGATCGCCTGGGAGCTGACCGGCGACGGCTTCGGCCAGCGCCAGGACCTCTACGAGTACGTGCACCGGGGCGACCTGGCCCGCAACCGGATCAACCTCTTCAAGCGCTACGACCAGAGCGCCGCCCGCGAACGGCTGCTGCACCTGGTCGACCAGGGCGTCGCGGAGCAGCCCGCCGCCGCACAGCCGTCCGCCGCACAGCCGTCCGCCGCACAGCCGCCGACCGAGCAGCCGTCCACCGAACAGCCGTCCACCGTGGAGGAGAACCAGCCGTGAGCACGTCCGCCGTCGAGATCCAGGCCCGTACCCTCGCGGGGTACGCCGACGCCAGCCGGCTGCGCCAGGTCCAGGACCGGGACTGGGTGCTCGACCAGGTCACCGGAGCCCCCGAGTCCCTGATCGACCTCGGCAGCGGGATCGGCCAGCTGCTCCAGGAGGCCCTGGAGCGCTTCCCCTCCCTGCGGCGCGCCGTCGGCCTGGAACGCTCCGAGCACCGCATCGCCGAAGCCGCCGCCCGGCTCCAGCCCTACGGCGAGCGGGTCGCCCTGCACCGGGCCGATCTCACCGTGCCCGAGCCGCTGCCGTTCCGGGCCGACGTGATCACCCAGACCTCGGTGCTGCACTGGCTGTACCCGGACGAGGAACGGATCTTCGCCTGGGCCGCCGCCCACCTCGCCCCCGGCGGTCGCTTCCTGCTCACCACCTACCACCCGGCCCGGGACGAGCGCGGCCTCGGCGGTGAGGACGAGCTGGTCCGCGAGGCCCTGGTCGCCCTCGGCACCCCGTACGACGAGGTGCCCGGCGTCCTGGAGCGCGCCGGGGTGCTGCCGATCGCGACCCGGACCAGGACCGCCGACGAGCTCGCGGCGGTGGTGGGCCCGCACCTCGCGGTGGCCGGCCACCTGGAGCGCGACGCCGTGGTCACCGTCGACGGCGCCGCCCAGTACGAGCACTTCCACGCCGCCACCTTCGGCGACTACTACAGCCGTGCGGTGCCGGCGCAGCAGCGGCCCGCCTTCTTCCGCGCGGTCGGCGAGAGCGCCTGGCGCCGGCAGCAGGAGCGCGGCCACGTCAGCCACATGCCCGTCCGGCTGTGGCAGCTGACGTCTCGTTAACAACATGTGTAGCCCGCCGCTCACCCCTGGGGTGGGCGGCGGGCTGCGTCTACGCTGGTGGCAGCCCACACCCCCCGCATTCGACGGCACCGACCAGGGCCGAGGAGCCAACCGTGTCAACTCCCCCCGCAGGCAGGGAACTCGGCGCCTTCCTGCGCGCCCATCGTGAGCTCCTCAAGCCCTCCGACGTCGGCCTCACCGCCACCACCCGGCGCCGCACCCCCGGTCTGCGCCGCGAGGAGGTCGCCTCCCTCTCCGGCGTCGGCCTGGCCTGGTACACCTGGGTCGAGCAGGGGCGGGTCACCGCCTCCCGGCAGGTGCTGGAGGCGATCGCCCGGGTGCTGCGGCTGGACGCGGCCGGGCTGCGGCACGCCATGCGCCTGGCCGGCTACCACGAGCCGACGGCGGCCGCCGCCTCGGAGGACGGCGCCGACCGGCTCGCCGAGGCCATCCGGCCGGTCCTGGACTCCTGGCCCACCAGCCCGGCCGTCCTGCTCGACCGGCACTTCGACCTGCTCGGCTGGAACGCCGCCTGGGTCGCGCTCTGGGGCTCGCCCGAGTTCGTCCCCGCGGACCGGCGCAACCTGATGTGGGTGATGGCCGCCGACCACCGGGTGCGGGCCGTGTTCCGCGACTGGGAGCCGCTCGCGATGAACGTCTTCCAGCAGTTCCGGGCGCAGGCCGGCCCCGCCCTGGCCGACCCCCGCACCGGCGAGGTCTACCGGCACCTGGACGAGGACGCGCCCGAGTTCCGGCACTGGTGGGGCTGCCACTCGGTGGCGGAGCTGACCGTCCGCACCGTCACCGTCGAGCCGGCCGGGCTCGGCCCGGTCCGGCTGACGCTGTCGTCCTTCCACCCGGTGGACGACCCGACCGCGACGGTGCTGCTGTTCACCCCGCACGGCGCCGCCGACCGGGCGCGGATGACCGAACTGGTCGATCATCCGTTGCGCGCGGTCGGCGGCGTGGAGGGGGAGCGCCGGGTCGGCTGAGCCGCCGGTCGCCGGTCCCCCGGGGCGGCCCGGCCGTTCCGGCGGGGCCTCAGGTGCCCGATGCGGTGGACCGGCGCAGGCCGAGGCTGACCGCCAGCGCGCCCAGGGCGGCCACCAGCGCGAGCCCGGTGCCGATCAGCAGGGTGCCGTCCGCGACGTTGCCGAACGTGCCGATCGCCCAGGCGCCGAGGCCGGTGCCCGCGTACATGGTCGAGGTCAGCCACGCGCTGGAGGTCGCCCGCAGCTCCGGGGCGATGGTGCCGGCCAGCGTCTGCTGGTCCGTCACGAAGCCTCCGGAGGCCAGGAACCACACCACCACGCCGGCCAGGGCGAGGACCAGGCCGGGCCCCTTGGCCGCCAGCGCGACGCCCGCCGCCAGCAGCACGCCCCACAGCGGCAGCAGCGGCAGGTCGGAGCGCCCGGCGGTCCTGGCCCGGTCCCCGAGCCGGCCGCCCAGCAGCGAGCCGACCAGGCTGCCCGCACCGACCAGCACGCCCACCAGGCCCAGGGCCTGCACCGACAGGTCGAAGCGCTGCACCAACACCGCGCCGAGGAAGGTGTAGGCGCCCAGGTTGGCCGTGTTGAACACCGTGTTGACCAGCAGGGCGCGGCGCAGCGTCGGGTCGGCCCAGCCCGCCAGGATCGCCCGGACCGCCCCCACCTGCGGCGCGTCCGCCTGCGCCGAACGGCGCTGGACCTGGCTCAGCAGCAGCGGCACGGCCGCCGCGGTGCCGATGGTCAGCGCCCAGAACGCCGACCGCCAGCCGGCCAGCCCGGCGAGGAAGCCGCCGAGCGGCACGCCGATCACCTGGCCGCAGGAGAACAGCGCCATGCCCAGGCCGAGGGCCCGGCCGCGCACCGCCTCCGGCGCGGTCTCGGCGATGTGCGCCCAGATCGCCGGCCCGGCCGCCGCCGCCGCCAGCCCGGCCACCGCGCGGGAGACGACCAGCAGCGTCAGCCCGGTGGAGAGGGCGGCCGCCGCGTTGGACACGACGAACAGCACGGTGCCCGCCACCAGGGTGCGGCGGCGGCCGAACCGGTCGCTCAGCAGCCCGAGGAAGGGCGCCGCGACGGCGTACACCAGCACGTAGGCGGTGACGCTGGAGGCGGCGGCCGCCTCGGTGGTGTGCACCGAGTCCGCGATGGTCGGCAGCAGCGGCGACACCAGGAAGGTCTCCGTGCCGAACAGGAACAGCAGGAGGAACACTCCCGCGTAGCGCCACCGTTCGAAGGCCTGGGCCGGCGCCAGGGGCGGGACGTCCTCGGCCTGTTCGGGTCGGGGCGGGTCGGAGATGCTGCTCACAGCGATCACCACCTTGTCGTGCGAGGGAGCGGCCGGGCCTTCGGACGGCAGGCGCGAGCGGCCGCGACGGGAGGGCAGGAGTCCGATGCGGCCATCCTGCGGACGGCCCTCGCGGCCAGCCAGACAGGCGGTCATCCTGTGACCCCAGGTCACAGGCTGCCGCCCTGGTCCGGCCGGTGCCACGGCCTGTCGGTGGCCTGTCGGCGGTCCGGCGGTCGCTCGTCGGTCGTGTCAGCGTCCTGTGAGCGACCTGTCGGCCGCCGTGGCGAGACTGGCGGCACGACATCGACTCACGGGAGGTCCACTATGTCGAGCACCATGTCGAACAGCACCCGACCGCACCACTCGCGCACGACCTCGGTCCTGATCTCCGGGGCGGGGATCGCCGGCACCGCCCTCGCCTACTGGCTGGAGCGCTACGGCTTCCACGTCACGGTCGTCGAGCGCGCCCCGGAACTCCGGGGCGGCGGACAGGCGGTGGACGTGCGGGGCAACGCGCTGGAGATCATCGAGCGGATGGGCCTCCTGGAGGAGGTCCGGGCCCGCAGGACCGGACTGCGCGGCATGTCCCTGGTCGACGCGGACGGCCGCGAGCTCAAGCGCACCACCGAGTGGACGGCCACCGGGGGCGCCGTGGACGGCCCGGACGTGGAGATCCTGCGCGACGAACTGGCCGCCCTGCTGGCGGGGGCGGCCCGGCCCGGCGTCCGGTACCGGTTCGGCGAGTCGATCGACACCCTCGTGCAGCACGAGGAGGGCGTCCAGGTCCGCTTCACCAGCGGCGACGAGCAGTCCTTCGACCTCGTCGTGGGCGCCGACGGCCTGCACTCGAACACCCGCCGCCTGGTCTTCGGCCCCGAGGCCGACTACCTGCACCCGACCAGCATCTACATCGCCGGCTGGAGCGCCCCCAACCACCTCGGCCTCGACCACTGGGAGGTCATCCACCAGCCCAACGGCCAGGCCGCCTGGGGCTGCATGGCGATGACCGTCCGGGACAACAGCGAGCTGCGCGTCTTCGCCGTCTTCACGTCCGACGAGCCGGTCGGGGACCTGCTGCCGCGCGACCTCGCGGAGCAGCGGCGGCTGGTGGCCGAGCGCTGCGCCGGGATGCGCTGGGAGGTGCCGCAGTTCCTCAAGTCCCTGGGGGAGGGGGACGCCTTCCACTACGACGTGGTCGCGCAGATCCGGATGGACCGCTGGTCGCAGGGCCGGGTCGCCCTGCTCGGCGACGCCGGGTACTGCTGCTCCCCGGCCACCGGCCAGGGCACCAGCGTGGCCCTGACCGCCGCCTATGTGCTGGCCGGGGAACTGCACGCGGCCGACGGCGACCACGAGGCCGCCTACCAGGCCTACGAGCAGCGGCTGCGCGGCCATGTGGCGGCCAATCAGGCCATCCTCGACCACACCAGGGGCCGGTTCGAGACCACGGAGGCCGACTCCGAGGGGGTCGAGGGCTTCGACCGGCCCGGCCCCGAGCTGGGCGAGGCCTTCCGCGCGGCCACGGTCTTCGACCTGGCCGAGTACTGACCGACCCCGCCGCCCCCGCCGCCCCCGCCGACCCCGCCGCCCCGCAGGTCGGCCACGGGTGGTCGCGATCACCAGGTAAGTGAGGTTAGGCTAACCAAACTTGATGGACGGTCGAGGGTGAGGGCGGTGCCGGGGATGCACAGTCAGGGTGAGCCGGGGCGGGCGCGGACACGGGACGGCCGGGAGCTGTTCTACATGCGGCGGCCGGGGCCCGGCGGCGAGGGCGTGCCGACGGTCGTGCTGGAGGGCGGGCTCGCCTCCAGCCGCTCGTACTGGGCGCCGGTGCAGCTCAGGCTGGACGGGGTCGCGGCGACGGTGGCGTACGACCGCAGCGGGCTCGGCCGCAGCGCGCCGGATCCGGCGCCGCGCCCGCTGCGCCGCCTCGCCGAGGACCTCGACGACCTGCTCGACCACCTCGGCGGCCTCGGCCACGGGCCGTTCGTCCTGGTCGGGCACAGCTGGGGCGGGCCGATCGTCCGGATCGCCGCCGCGGCCCGCCCCGAGCGGATCGCGGGCCTGGTGCTGGCCGACCCGACGGACGAGTCCTGCGACCTGGTGTTCGCGCCCTCGGTGCGCCGCCAGGAGCGGATCGGGCAGGCGGTCAGCATGCTGCTGGCCCGCACCGGCCTGCTGGCCCGGGCCTTCCGCCCGATGCTCGACGCCCTGCCGGCGGACGCCGCGGCCGAGATGCGCGAGGAGGGCTTCACCGTCTCCACCATCCGCACGAGGGGCGCCGAACTCGCCTCCGTCGTCGCGGACTTGACCGCCCTGAAGGAGAACCCGCCGGCCCTCGGCGGCATCCCGCTCACGGTGGTCTCGGCCATGCGGACCTCCACCGGCATGGGCCCGAAGGTCCGGGAAGCCGTGAACGCCTCCCATGCTTACCGCGTCGGTCGGGCCGAGGTCGGCCGCCACGTGCTGGCGGCCGACGCCGACCACATGGTGCCGACCAGCGACCCCGACGCCCTGGCGCGAGAGATCCGCCGGATCGTCGAAGGTATCTCAGCTGTCTAGGACTTGATCGTTCGTCAGTTGTTGATGATCTCCAGGCTGGCGACAGTGCCCGGAACGCCGCCGGGGTAGGTGTTGCCGCCGAGGTAGAAGGTGTGGCCGTCCGAGCCCTGGCCGGGGCCCGGGCGGGCCGGGGCGTCAGCGGCGCAGGGCGCCGTACCGGGAGGCGTAGGTCGTCAGGCCGTCCGCCGTGGCCCCGGCCCAGCCCACGTATCCGTCGGGGCGGATGAGGAACACGCCGGTGCCGTAGGCCTCGTAGTCCGGGATGCGGACCACCGGGCAGGCGGTCTGCGGGAGCGGGGACTCGGTCCCGACCGCCAGCAGGGTCCAGTGCGGTCCGCGGAAGGCGTCGAAGAGCCGGACGCCACCCCGGCGCCCGTCCGGTGCGCGGTCCCCGGCCCGCAGGGCGCCCTCCGGCAGGGCTGGGCGGGTCTCCTCGGCCAGCGACGACTCCCGGTAGCCGAGGCCGAGTTGCTGGGTCGCCCGGCCCCGGCGGGCCTCGCCGTGGTGGACCCGGGTCGACAGGTCCAGCATCGCCGCCGCAGTGGGGCGGCGCTCCTCCTCGTAGGTGTCGAGCAGGGCGTCCGGGGCCGCGCCGCCGAGCACGGCGGCCAGCTTCCAGCCCAGGTTGTAGGCGTCCTGGACGCTGGTGTTGAGGCCCTGCCCGCCGGCGGGGGAGTGTACGTGCGCCGCGTCGCCCGCGAGGAACACCCGGCCCGCGCGGAAGCGGTCCGCCAGGGCCGCCCGCGGCCGGAACTCGGAGGCCCAGCGCACTCCGGTGACCTGTTCGGCGGTCAGGTGCGAGCGGGCGGCGACCACGTCGCGGATGCCGTCCAGGGACGCGTCGACGGTCGTGTCCTGCGGGTACTGCGCCACGAGCTGGAACTCGTCCGTGCCGGGCAGCGGGCACAGGGCCAGCAGGCCGCCGAGCGGTCCGCGCCCGGCGGCGCCGTCGCTGGGCGGGAAGACGTGCCAGTGGTCGCGGTCGAGGCCGGTGACCAGGACGTCCGCGACCAGCATCGGGTCCGGGTCGACGACCTGCCCGGTCATGCCGATGCCGAGCAGCCTGCGGACCGCCGACCGTCCGCCGTCGGCGGCGACCGCGTACCGCGCCCGGACCGGGGCGCCGGTGGCGAACTCGGCGGTGACGCCGTCCGCGTCCTGGGCCAGGCCCACCAGTTCGCGTCCGAAGGCGACCGAACCGCCGAGGGCGCGCAGCCGGTCGTGCAGCACCTGCTGGGTCCGCCACTGCGGCAGCATCAGCGTCTCGGTGTGGGGCTCGGCCTCGGAGGGCTCGGTCGGTTCGTACATGCGGCGTTCGTCCTGCGGCTCGCCGTCGCGCCAGAACAGGTTCGGCGGGTAGTGCCCGGAGGCGGCGCGGATGTCGGCCAGTACCCCGAGGTCGTCCAGGACCTCCAGGGTGCGGGGCTGGAGGCCCTTGCCGCGGGAGCCGGGGAAGAGCCCGCTCTCGCGTTCGACGAGCTGTGCGGTGATGCCGTGCCGGGCGAGGTCGACGGCGAGGGCGAGGCCGGTCGGTCCGGCTCCGACGATCAGGACGTCGGTGTGCGGGTCGGTGGCGCGGGTGGCCATGAGCATCTCCTTAACGTTGTTAAGTGGTCGCTGCTGGAAGACTGCACTTAACGTCGTTAAGCTGTCAACCGTGACGCCGCAGAGAACCCCGAAGCTCGACCGCCGGACGGTCGTCGACACCGCACTGACACTCCTGAACGAGGTGGGCCTGGACGGCCTCACCCTGCGCGCCATCGCCGCCGCGCTGGAGGTCAAGGCACCGGCGCTGTACTGGCACTTCAAGGACAAGCAGGCGCTGCTCGACGAGATGGCGACCGAGATGATGCGGCGCGCGGCCGCCGGTCCGTCCCGGATCCCCCCGGCGGCGGACTGGCGGGAGGCCTACCTGGCGACGATGCGGGGGCTGCGGGCCGAACTGCTCCGCTACCGCGACGGGGCCAGGGTCTACAGCGGAGCCCGGTTCACCGACACCTCGTACGCGGCGGGGCTCGAAGCCGGGCTGCTCCTGCTCACGGGGGCGGGCTTCACCCCGCAGGCGGCGGCCCGCGCCTGGTACACGGCGTACAGCTACACGATCGGCTACGTCATCGAGGAGCAGGCCATGGGCCCCAACCCCTTCGACGGCGAGGAGGGCTACGACCTGGACGCCCGGGCCGAGCGGCTGGCCGCCCACCCGCTCGCCGCCGAAGCCGGCCGGGTGATGTTCCAGGACTTCGACCAGGGCTTCGAGCAGGGCCTGGTGGCGGTCCTGGCCGGCGTCGAGGCGACGCTGCTCGTGCGGTAGCCGTACGGACCGCGGGGGTCGGCGGCCGGGCCCGGGATCAGGAGGCCGGGGCCGGGATCAGGGGGCGTCCGGCGCTTGCGCCGCGCAGGCGGCCAGGGCGGCCAGGCGGTCCACCTCGACCCATTCGTCGAGGTGGAGGCCGATCAGGTGGTGGCCCCGGCTCCACGGGTGGTCCGCGGCGGGAGGGGAGGGCGGCGGCGTGGGGGAGTCGGCGTGGTGGAGGTACCAGGAGCTGAGGCGTTCCAGGGCGGCGCGGCGCTCGGCGGTACCGGTCTCGGCGGTGCAGCGTTCGGCGGCGTAGAGGCGCAGGAGGTCGTTGAGCCGGTAGCGGTGGCGGTCCTCGTGGGTGAGCAGGTGGGCGGTGGCCAGGTGGTCGAGGACGGGCCGGACGGCGGCGGTGGGGGTGTCGGTCAGGGCGGCTGCCGCGCCGGAGCTGACGCCGACGGCCGGGGCCAGGGCGAGCAGCCGGAGCAGGGATCGGGCCTCGGCGGGGAGCGAGCGGTAGGAGAGGTCGAAGGCGGCGCGGACCGCCGAGGTGGCGTCACCGTCGATCTGTAGGGCGCTCAACCGGTGTTCCGCGTCGAGGAGTTCGGCGGCGTGGTCGGCGAGGCTGCGGCCCGGGAAGGCGGCGAGGCGGCTCGCGGTGATGGCCAGGGCGAGGGGCAGTCGGCCGCAGGCGGCGGTGAGTTCGGCCGCGGCGTGCGGCTCGGCGCGGGTGCGGTGCTCGCCGGCGATGCGGGCCAGGAGGCGGAGGGCCTGATGGGCGGGCAGGACATCGAGCACCAGGGGGCGGGCGCCGTTGCGGGCGGTCAGGCCGTCGAGTCGGGTGCGGCTGGTGACCACCGTGCGGCAGTCCGGGGCACCCGGCAGCAGCGGGCGGACCTGTTCGGCGTCGCGGGCGTTGTCGAGGACCACGAGCAGTCGGCGGTCGGCCAGCAGGGAGCGGTAGAGCGCGGCCGCCTCGTCCGGCGCTGCGGGGATCCGGTCGCCGGGCACGCCGAGGGCGCGCAGGAAGCGGGCGAGGACGGTGTGCGGGTCGAGGGGCGCGGCGACGGAGTAGCCGTGCAGGTCGGCGTAGAGCTGGCCGTCCGGGAACCGGTCCCGGGCGCGGTGGGCCCAGTCGACGGCCAGGGTGGTCTTGCCGACCCCGGCCGGGCCCGAGAGCGCGCACACGGGGACGGCTGCGCCGGTGGCACCGGTCGCGGGCGTCGTGAGCAGCGAGTCCAGGACGCGAAGCTCCGTGCCGCGTCCGACGAAGGTGGGAAGTGCGGGCGGGAGTTGGGCGGGCGGCGGCGCCTCCACCGGGGGTGCGGCCGCTGGGGGTGCCGCCATGGGCGGTGCGGCCACGGGGGGTGTGGCCACCGGGGCCGCTGCGGTCGGCGCCGCCTCGGGGCGGACCGGTTCGGTGGCCAGTAGTTCCAGGTGCAGCGCCCGCAGCTCCGGCCCGGGGTCGAGCCCGAGTTCGTCGGCCAGCCGCTCGGCGAACCGGCGGTAGGCGGTGAGCCCCTCGGGCGCGCGCCCGGAACCGTGCAGTGCGCGCATCAGCTGTCCGGTGAAGCGTTCCCGGAGCGGGTGGTCGACCACCAGCGCGGTCAGCTCGGGGACGGCCGCGCGGTGCCGGCCGAGGGCGAGCTCCAGATCGAGGCATTCCTCCCAGGCGGTCAGTCGCAGTTCGTCCAGCGCGACCGCGCCCGGGGCGTCCGCGTCCACGGCGAGTCCGTCCAGTGCGGGGCCGCGCCACAGGGCGAGCGCTTCGCGGAGCCCGTCGACCGCCGCCGGGGATCGTCCGGCGGCGGCCTCGCGGCGGGCGAGGGCGAGTCGGTCGGTGAAGGCGCGGGCGTCCAGGCGGTGGCCGGTGAGCGTGATGCGGTAGCCGCGGCCGTCGGTCAGCAGCACCGGCGGTGCGTCCGGGTCGGCTTCGGCGAAGCGGCGCCGCAACACCCCGGCGAGGTTGCGGACCTGGCGGGTGGCGGTGGCCGGTGGCCGCTCGTCCCAGACGGCGTCGACCAGACGGGCGACGGGAACGGAGATGTCCGCGTTGAGCAGCAGGGCGGCGAGCAGTCGCTCCTGCCGGGAGCCTTCGGAGGGGACGCGCCTCCCGTCGCCGGTCCACACCTCCAGCGAGCCGAGGATCCTGAACTCCAAGTGTCCCTCCCTGGGATCCGCGGGCCGGGCCGGACCGTCGCTGCGCGTGGATGGGCACGGGCGGTGATGGATCAATGACCAGATCATGCCAGTTGTGTGCGTCCGGTTGAGACCTTTGCTGTGCACCGGCCGAAACGAGCCGGTCGCCTGACGAGACGCCTCGAACCAGGAGCAGTTGATGAACCGTCTGAAGAAGGTCGTCGCCACCGCGACCGCCGTCGCCGCAGCCGCCCTGATCCCGCTGTCCGCGGCCCCGGCCGAGGCCGCCACCGGACCGGGCACCCACCTGGGGATGACCTGGTCCGTCGTCGCCTACGGCCCGGAGGGCACTGTCCAGGTCGGCGGCCCCGGGGGCAGCCCGAGCAACGCCTACAACGGCGACACCGCGCCGTCGGTCTCGCTGCCCGTGCTCTGCCTCAACGTCGACGGCAGCCCGGCCCCGTCCGGGATCAGCATCGGCTTCTACAACGGTTGGGCACAGGGCACCGTCGCCCTCAGCCAGCCGGTCAAGGGCGCCCGGCTCAACAGCCGGGCCGCGGCGGACAGCCTCTGCCAGGCCTCCTTCGGGGCCGGCTGGCGCGAGGCCGAGTTCCACGACGGCCACTTCGGGTCCGACCTGGCGCAGACCGGTGGCTGGACCTTCTGGGCCTACGGCAACATCCCCAACAACACGCGGTTCTGGACGGCCATCAACGACCAGGCGGCCAACCCCTGGAACTGACCGGCGCCTGGAACCTCCGGGACTGCCGGCAGAAGGGCGGCGGCCTGCACCACGTGGTGCAGGCCG
>NZ_JBIUSS010000014.1:210530-237306 GCF_044741445.1 Kitasatospora sp. NPDC088160
CCGCGCCCTGCAATACACCCCAGCCCCCCCCCCCGGACCCCACCCCGGCCGCCCATTCCGCGCGGCCGGGCGGTCCTTTGGGCGGGCCCGTCCACCACGTGGTGCAGGCCGCCGCCCTTCCGCATGATCTCGCCCGAACCCCGAACCCCGAACCCCGGGAGCCGGTAGGCCGGGCCCCTCAGGCCTGCCGTCGTACGGCGATGACCGCCGCACCGAGGACGCACGCGCCGGCGGCGGTGAGGTAGGCGAGGTGGTAGCCGGCGAGCTGGTCCGTGCCGGTCGCGGCGACCAGGACCATCACCGCGACGCCCGCACTGGCGCCGATCTGCTGCGCCACGACGTTCACCGCCCCGGCGACGGCGTGCTGCCGCGCCGGGACTCCGGTGAGCCCGGCGGACGTCATCGAGGGGAAGTTCAGCCCCTGGCCGATGCCGCTGAGCACCAGGCCGGGCAGCACGTACTGCACGTAGCCGCCGTCGTGCGGTGTGCCCAGCCACAGTGCGGCACCCCCGCCGATCAGGACGAGGCCGACCGCCATCAGCGTGCGCGGGGTGAACCGGGCCAGCAGGCGTCCGGTGGCGAAGTTGGCGGTGAGGAACACGGCCAGGGACATCGGCACCAGCGCGAGACCGGACTCGAAGGGGGAGTAGTCCAGCATCCCCTGGAGGTACAGCGGCGCGAAGAACAGCAGCCCGACCGATCCCATGTACTGGAGGAAGGCCGCCAGGCTCGCGGCCCGGACCGACCTGATCCGGAAGAGGCCGAGCGGAAGCACCGGGTCGGCGGTGCGGTGCTCGCGCACGAGGAACAGCACCAGGAAGGCCACCGCGGCGCCGAGGACGATCCACGCCGTCGCGCCGTCGCTGCTCACGCCGACGACGAGCAGGGTGAGTCCGAGCGTGCCCGTGATCGCGCCGGGCAGGTCCAGTCGGCCGCTGTGCCCGGCGCCACCGGGCAGTCCGGCGCGGGTCGCGGCCAGCACGGCGAGCCCCAGCAGCACCGAGAACCACAGCACCGAACGCCAGCCGAAGAACTGGGTCAGTACGCCGCCCAGCAGCACCCCGCCGCTGAAGCTCGCGGCGCCGACCGCCGCGTACACGCTGAAGGCCCGGTTGCGCGCCGGACCGGCCGGAAACGTCTCGGTGAGCAGGGCCAGCGCGGCCGGCCCGGACAGGGCGGCGCCGATGCCCTGGGCGGCGCGCGCGCCCAGCAGCACCGCGGTGTCCGGGGCCAGCGCCCCGACCAACGCGGACACGGTGAACAGGGCGACCCCGACCTCGAACACCCGCCGCCGGCCGAGGACGTCGGCCAGTCGGCCGCCCACCAGCAGGAAGCCGGCGAACGTGACGGCGTAGGCGGTCATGACCCACTGGAGCGTGGTCTCGTCCAGGTCGAAGCGCGCTCCGACCGACGGCAGGGCGGCGTTGAGGACTCCGAGACCGCTCACGTCCAGGGCGAGCGCCCCGGCCAGTACGCCGAGTGCCAGTCCCGGCCGGAGCGCCGGCTTGACCGCGGTGTCGGTGCTGTCGGTGGTATCGGTGGCGTCGGTCATGCGGGCCTGCCGTCGACGTCGCGGCCGGTGGGACCGGCTAAGGAACGGTCGGCATCGACTGACGCCGCATCAAGATTCTCAACTGCCATGGGGGTCAGCTTGCATGGGTCACTCAGCCGCTGTCTACCCCAATCGCGTGCCGGTGGAGCGCGCCTTTCGCGGGGTCGTGCGCCTGTCCCGGCCGGGGCGCGGTGACGCGGGGGCGCTGCTGAGTCGAGGCGCCATTTCGGACCGCCGACAGCTCCAACTCGAACCGGACACTTGGAGATCAAATCTCGCCACTGCCTCAACCGGCCCTCGAATGGCGCTTGTCTCACCATTAACAAACTGGCACTCTGCTGTCCGCCGGTCGGATTAGCACTGACGATCCATTTTGCCTCCATCAGCATACTCGTCGCGCTTGACCAAATGGACCTTGGAGCCCATCGACAGTAGCCGTGCAGGTGAAGAATCCGCGTACGCGATCCTGTCGTCGATGCACCCGCGGACCGATGTGACCCAGAGATGCCCGTGATTTCTCCCGCGGTGAGAGCGAGCTGCGCCGCCAGCCGAAACAGCGGTACACGAACGGGAGTTCTCACTCGCTGTGAACGCGGAGATCGGAAACGCCGATCCCATCCGCATGCCAACCGTCGGCCCCACCCAGGAACGTGATGCGGCGAAGGGGACCCTCCGCGTCATGAGCCGCCCCCGTGTCCGGCTGCCCGGGTGTGGACCGAACCCCCCCGACCGGTCGGCCGTGAAGCTCCACCCGTCCATTCCATCCGCCCTGTTGAGGGAGTCGCCGTGCCCCGAGAGCGCGCAGCGCGAGACATTTCCGCCGTAACGGATTTCCTGCTTTCCCGTGTTGTCGAGCTGTTGGACGTGTCCGCGAGCGCGGTGGACCGCTCGGCGCCGCTGCACCGGTACGGACTGGACTCGCTGAGATCGGTGACGCTCGCGGCCTCGCTGTCCGAGTTCCTCGGCTGGCAGGTCCCGGCCACCTGGATGTGGCAGTACCCGACCGTCGACGGGCTGGCGCGTGCGCTCGTCGACGGTCCGCGTGCCGCGGAGCCCGCCCCGAGTGCCGAGCGCCGCCGCCTGCCCTCGCACGAGCCCGTCGCGATCGTGGGCATCGGCTGCCGGTTCCCCGGCGGGCCGGACCCGTCGTCGTTCTGGCAGCTGCTGGTCGAGGGCGGCGACGCCGTCGGGCCGGTACCGGCCGCGCGACGCGAGCTGCTGAACGACAGGGTGCGCTGGGGCGGATTCATCGACGGCATCGACCGGTTCGATCCGCTGTTCTTCGGTATCTCGCCCCGCGAAGCCGTCCAGATGGACCCGCAGCAGCGCCTGATCCTGGAACTGTCCTGGGAGGCGCTGGAGGACGCGGGCATCGCGCCCCACAGCCTGGTCGACAGCGACACCGGCGTGTTCATGGCCTCCTGTTGGGGCGACTACGCCGCCCTGGCGCACTACCGCGGCCCCGACAGCCAGATCACCCCGCACACCGCGACCGGCATGCACGACGGCATCATCGCCAACCGGGTCTCCTACGTCCTCGGCCTCCAGGGCCCGAGCATGGCCATCGACGCCGCCTGCGCCGGATCGCTGGTCTCGGTGCACGTGGGGTGCCAGTCGATCTGGCTGGGCGAGAGCGACCTGGTGCTGGCCGGCGGCGTGAACCTGAGCTTCGTCTCCGACTACTACACCGCCATGGACGCGATGGGCGCGCTCGCCCCGGACGGCCGCTGCAAGTCCTTCGACGCCCGCGCCAACGGCTACGTCCGCGGCGAGGGCGCCGGCGTCGTCGTGCTCGCCCCGCTGAGCGTGGCACTGGAACGCGACCTGCCGGTGTACTGCCTGATCAAGGGCAGCTCCTCCAACAACGACGGTCTGAGCAACGGCATGACGGCGCCGAACCCCCAGGCGCAGGAGAAGATGCTCCGCACCGCGTACCAGCGGGCGGGCATCGCCCCGTACCTCGTGGACTACGTCGAGTGCCACGGCTCCGCGACGCCCCTCGGCGACCCGATCGAGGCCAACGCCATCGGCGCGGTGCTGGGCGGCGGCCGTACGGAGCCGCTGCGGCTCGGGTCCGTCAAGTCCAACGTCGGGCACCTGGAGGCGGCCGCCGGCATCGTCGGCCTGGTCAAACTCGCGATGTCGATGCGCAACGGCGTGCTGCCGCCGAGCCTGCACTACAGCGCGCCAAACCCGCAGATCATGTTCGACGAGTACAACCTCACCGTCCAGGACCGGCTGGCGCCGTGGCCGCGACGCTCCGACGCCCGCCGGGGCGGCGTCAGCTCGTTCGGGTTCGGCGGCGCGATCTGTCACGTCGCCGTCGAGGAACTGCCGCGCCCCGAGAGCTCGCTGCTCCTGCTGGCCGCGGACTCCCGGGAGGCGCTGGCCGAGCGGGCCCGGGCGCTGCGCGACGAGAGCGACCTGCGCGCGCTCTGCCGCCGGACGCCCGGCGACGGCCCGTTCCGGCTCGCGGCCACCGCCCGCGACATGCCCGAACTCCGCTCCCAGCTGGACGCCTTCGGCAGCGGGGCGACGGCCGCCGGGCTGAGCGTCGGGGAACGGACCGGACGCAGGCCGCGGGTGGCCTTCCTGTTCTCGGGCAACGGCTCGCAGTGGGTGGGCATGGGCCGGCAACTGCTCGCCGGAATGCCCGTGTTCCGCCGGTCCATGATGAAGTCCGACCGGCGGATGCGGGAACTGCTGGGCTTCTCGCTCGTCGAGCAGCTGATGTCCCCGGACGGCCGCATCGACGACATGGACGTCTTCCAGCCGCTGCTGTTCTCCCTCCAGGTCGCGCTGGCCGAAGCCTGGCGCTCGCTGGGGGTGGAGCCGGACGTCGTCGTGGGGCAGAGCGTCGGCGAGTTCGCCGCCTCCCACATCGCCGGCGCGCTCGACTTCGACGACGCCTCCCGCCTGGCCGCCCACCACGGCCGGCTCCTCCAGCAGCTCGCGGTGGGGCGCGGCGAGGGCATCGTGGTGATGACCGCCGCCGACGAGGTCGGGCCGTACCTGACCGGCCGGCTCACCGTCTCCGGCCACAACGGCCTGAACTCCACCCTGGTCACCGGCACACCGCAGGAGATCGACGACCTCGTCCAGCGGCTGACCGCGGCGGGCGTCACCAACCACCGGGTCCGGATGGGCCACGCCCCGCACTCCCCGCTGGTCGACCACGTCCTCGCCCCGCTGAAGGTAGAACTCGACGGCATCAGGCCCCGGACCACCCGCATCCCGATGATCTCGACGGTCACCGGCGAACGCGTCGACGGTGCCGAGCTCGGGCCGGACTACTGGGCGGACAACCTGCGCCGGGAGATCCGGGTGGTCGACGCCCTGACGAAGCTGCGCGACCACGACGTCGACGCGGTGATCGAGATCAGCCCGCACCCCGTCCTGCTCAAGTCGGTGTCGGAGATCCTGACGGCGACCACCCTGCCCTCGCTGCGCCGCGGCGCCGACGAGGCCTCGACCCTGCTCGGCTCGCTCGGCGCCCTGTACACCGCCGGCCTCCCCGTCGCGGCCCACCCCTTCCTCGCGGGCGACCGTGGGCGGCACGTCACGCCCGGCCGGAGCGACGCCGCCGCCGACGAGCAGGTGCACCTCGTCCCTGTCACCGCACGTACGGCCGGCGCGCTGGCCGACACCTGCCGCGAGCTGTCCAACCACGTCGAACGCGACGCGGGCCTGCGGGTCTCCGACCTCGCCTACACGCTCGCCGCCAGGCGCACCCACCACAACCACCGGATCGCCCTGTTCGCCCGCAACCGGCAGGACGTCCTGGACGGCCTCGCCAGGGTCGCCACCGGCCAGCCGCACCCCGACGTCGTCACGGGCACGGTCTCCGGCACCGTCGACCGGCGGGTCGCGCTGGTGTTCTCCGGCGGCGGCACCCAGTGGGTCGGCATGGGCCGCGAACTCCTGCGCTCGCACGCCGGCTTCCGCACCTGGATGACCGCCTGCGACGCCGCCGTGCGCGCGGCCGGCGGCTGCTCGGTGCTCGACCGGCTCGCCGCCCCGGCCGACGAGGCCGGGTACGAGGAGATGGACTTCCAGCAGCCGGTGCTGTTCGCCCTCCAGGTCTCGCTGGCGAAGGTCTGGCTCGGACTCGGCATCCAGCCGACCGCCGTCGTCGGGCACAGCCTGGGCGAGGTCGCGGCCGCCTGCGTGGCCGGCGCGCTGTCGCTGGAGGACGCCGCCCGCGTGGTGGTCGCCCGGTCGCACCTGCTGGAGCGCAAGGCCGCCGCGGGCGCCATGATCTCGGTCGACCTGCCGGAGGCGGAGCTGCTGCCGCGGCTGGCCCCCTACGCCGCGCACGCGGCCGTCGCCGTGGTCAACAGCCCCACCAGCGCGGCGGTCTCCGGCTCGCCCGAAGCCGTCGACGCCCTGGAGGCCGACCTCAAGCGGGACGGGATCTCGACCCGGCGGATCCGGGTCGAACGGCCGGTGCACAGCCCCGGCATGGACCCGCTGCTCCAGCCGCTGCGCGCGGGCATCGACGGCATCACCCCGCTGACGCCCGGCATCGACTTCCACTCCACGGCACTGGCCGACACGGTGAACCCGGTCGCCGACGTCGACTACTGGGTGCACAACCTGCGCAACCAGGTCCGGTTCGCCGAGACGATCGGTGCGCTGGTCGACCAGGGCGTCGGCACCTTCATCGAGATCGGCCCGCACGAGACGCTGCGCGGCGCGGTCGAGGAGATCGCGCTGACCCGTGGCGCCCAGGTGCACGCGATCAACTCCCTGCGGCGCGACGAGAGCGACCTCCGCTGCCTGCTGGGCGCCGCCGCGTCGTTGTACGTCAGGGGCCTGCCGCTGACCTTCGACCCGCTGTTCGCCGACGACGTCGAGGTCGTGGAGACGCCGCTCGTCCAGTGGCAGAAGGACCGCTACTGGATCGACACCGAGCCCCGCCCCGCCCACGCGCCGGCCCCGGCCGTTGAAGCCGCGGCCGCGCCCGTGGCCCGTGTGGTGGAGGAGGAGCAGCCGACGGAGATCCGGCCGGTGGCGGAGGTCGTCCTCGCCGAGCTCGCCGACGCGCTGGGCGTGCCGGTGAGCAGGTTCGACGTGAACGCCAGCATGCTCGACTTCGGCCTCGACTCGATGCTGGCGATCCGCCTCGTCAACAGGCTGCAGTCGCTGTTCGGGCACCGGGTGTCGCCGGTGGTGTTCCTGGACGGCCGGTCCATCTCCGAGGTCGTCGGCCACTTCGTCGAGCTCACCGCCGGACCGGCCGCGCCCGCGACGGCACCGCCCGTACCGTCGGCCGCCCCCGCCCCCGCCCCCGCCCCCGCCTCGGCCCCCGAGGCCGAGCCGGACCGGACGTACCTCGACGAGCTGTCCGAACTGGACGCCGAGGAGCTGGTGGACGAACTGGACGCGCGCGGACTGCTGGAGGCCACCGACGCACCGGCCCTGGACCAGTTGCGCGCCGACGGCCTCGGCCTCGCACTGGCACCGGCCTCGCACGGCCAGGCCTCGCTGTGGTTCATGCAGATGGTCGCGCCGGACGCCGTGCCCTACAACTTCATGGTGACCGCCCGGATCCGGACCGCCGTCGACGAGAAGGCCCTGGACCGCGCCGTACGGGCCGTGATGGAGCGCCACCCCGCGCTGCGCACCCTCTTCGTGGAGGCGGGCGGCAGCCCGTACCAGGTCATCCTGGACGAACCGGTGTACGAGTTCGTCGTGGCGGACGGCACCGACCTGGACGACGAACAGGCCCGCGAGGAACTGGCCCGCTACGGGCACGAGCCGCTCGACCTGGACAACGGGCCGCTGGTGCGGATCGTCCTCATGACGCGCGGTCCGGCGGACCACTACCTGCTGGTGCTCGTCCACCACATCGCGTCGGACGCGGCGTCGGCCGACGTCATGATCCGCGAACTCCAGGAGTTCTACGAGGGCGCCGACCCCGCCGACAGCGCGCCGGTCGTCCCGTACACGGAGTTCGTCGCGTGGGAGCGGCAGTGGCTGGCCGGGCCGGCGGCCGGCGTGGCCCTGGACTGGTGGTCGCAGAAGCTGGCCGACCCGCCCGCCCACCTCGACCTGTCCACCAAGGAGCGGCCGCCGGGCGTCACCTACGAGGGCCGCGACCTCGCCTTCCGCTGGAGCGCCGAAGAGACCCGCCTGCTGCGGGAGTTCGCCGTACGAGAAGGCGTGTCGATCAGCACCGTCGTGCTGGCCGGGTTCTTCGCCACGCTCAACCGCGCGGTCGGCACCGAGGACGCCGTACTGGCCACCGCCATCGCCCAACGCGCCGAACCCGGCTGGGAATCCGCCATCGGCTACTACCTCAACACCGTGCTGGTGCGGGCGAACCCCGCCGGTGACCGCAGCTTCCGCGAGCTGCTGCGCGAGGTCCACGCCTTCTCGCTCGGCCTCCTGGAGCACATGAACTACCCCCTCGACCTGCTGGCCTCCCAGCTGCGGCCGCCGAGGGCCGAGGGGCGCTCCCCGTGGTTCGACGTGGTGGTGAACTGGCTCTCCTCGGACGCGTTCCCCCGGTCCGTCAAGCTCTTCCACGGCATCGGCGACACCATCACGCCCGACGGCGCGCTGCCGCTCGAACCGCTTCAGGTGCGCAGGCACCTCGCCAAGTTCGACCTCGAGATCTCGATGGCCGACATCGACGGCGAGGTGGCCGGCCACGTCCAGTTCAAACCGAGCTACCTGGAAAGGCAGACCGTGACGGCACTGCTCGCGCTGTACCGCACCGTGCTCTTCGACGCGATCACCCAACCCGACCGGGCCATCGGCGACTTCGCGCCGACCGGCCTCCCCGAGGAGACGGACCGGTGACCGAAACCCTGCACTCCGCGTTCGTCGAGCAGGCCCTCAAGAACCCCGACGCGACCGCCGTCTACTCCGACGCCGGCGTCCTGACCTACGGCGAACTGAACGAGCGCTCCCGGGAGTTGGCCGAACGGCTGGTCGCCGACGGCGCGGGCCCCGGCGTCCCGGTCGGCATCTGCGTCGAGCGCACCCCCGACCTGCTCGTCGGCATCCTGGCGGCCCTGCGCGCCGGATCCTGCTACCTGCCGCTGGACCCGAACTACCCCGCCGACCGGCTGACCTTCATGGTCCAGGACAGCGGGACCCGCCTGCTGCTCACCACCCCCGCGTCCCGGGCCAGTTGCCCGCCCGGACCGACCGTGGTCGTGCTGGGGGAGAGCGTGACGACCGAGCCCGGCGCGAAGCCCGTCGCGGTCGTGCCCGGCGACACCGCGTACGTCATCTACACCTCGGGCTCCACCGGCAGACCCAAGGGCGTGGCCGTCCGGCACGGCGGCTGCGTGGCGATGCTCGCCGAGATGGACCGGGTCCTCGACGGCTGCGACCTGAGCGGAGTCTCGGCGGCGAGCTCGGTCTGCTTCGACCTGTCCGTGATGGAGATCTTCAACGCGCTGTGCCGCGGCGGCGCCGTCGTGCTCGTCGAGAGCGCCGTGCACCTGCCGGAGAGCCGGTACGCCGACCGGATCACCCACCTGAACGTCGTCCCCTCGGTCATGAACAGCCTGCTCGACGCCGGAGCCCTGCCGCCGAACGTGCGCACGGTCGTGTTCGGCGGCGAGGCCCTGCGCCGCAAGCTGGTGGACCGCACCTACCGGGAGACCGGCGCCGACCGGGTGTTCAACGCCTACGGCCCCACCGAGGGGACGGTCTTCTGCTCGTTCGGGCCGGTGCCCGAGGACGGGACCGACGAACCGACGATCGGCCCGCCGACGACCAGCGACCGGGTCTACGTGCTCGACGAGCAGCTGAAGCCGCTCCCGGCCGGTGAGCCCGGCGAGCTCTACCTCGGCGGCGCCGGCCTCGCGCACGGCTACGTCAACCGGCCGCGCACCACGGCCGAACGCTTCGTGCCGGACCCGTTCCGCAACGGCGAGCGGATGTACCGCACCGGGGACGTCGTCAAGTTCACCGACGGCGGCGAACTCCGCTTCCTCGGCCGCACCGACCACCAGGTCAAGCTGCGCGGCTACCGCATCGAGCTGGAGGAGGTCGAGGCCCGGCTGACCGGCTGCCCCGAAGTCCGGGAGGCCGCCGCCGTCGTCCGGGGCAACCGGCTCGTCGGCTACGTCGTGCCCGCCGGCGACGACGCGCCGCAAGGCGGCCCCCGGCTGGACGCCGCGCTCCAGAGCGCCGTCACCGGCAGGCTCGCCGTCGAACTGCCCGACTACATGGTGCCCGCGACGCTCGTGGTCCTCGCCGCCCTTCCGCTGGGGCCGGGCGGAAAGCTCGACCGCAACGCGCTGCCCGAGCCGCCGGCCGCCGACAGCGGCGGGCCCCTGACGGCCGCCGGCACGCCGACCGAGGTGGCCCTGTCGGAGATCTGGGGCCAACTGCTCGACCTCGAACCGTCGAGCATCGACGTGCAGTCCGCCTTCTACGACCTCGGCGGGGACTCCCTGCTGCTCATCCGCCTCGCCCGGCTGATGACCCGGCGCTTCGACCGCCGCGTCCGGGTGCCCGACCTCTTCAGCTTCCGCGACATCTCCTCCCTCGCCCGCTGGCTCGACGACGAGAGCGGCGCCACCCCCGAGGCGGTCCAGTCCGCCCGTGCGCGCGCCAACACCCGTCGGGCCGCGCTGCGCGGCCGCGGCGGCGCCACCGGCCGCTGAGCCGCCGACGTCTGCGTACAGCGGCCGCTGAGTCACCCTCACTCGAAACGAAGCAGGAGCCTCCCCATGACCGACAACCCCGAGCAGGACTACGACCCGGGCGACGTGGCCGTCATCGGCATGTCCCTGCGGGCGCCCGGAGCCCGCACCAAGGAGCAGTTCTGGGACAACCTCGTCCACGGCCGGGAGTCCGTGTCGTTCCTGGCCAAGGACGACATCCACGTCGACGAGACCCTGATCCACAGCCCGTTCTACGTGCGGGCCTGCGGCGTGCTCGACACGTACGACAAGTTCGACCCGTCGGTGTTCGGCATCAGCGACCGGATGGCGGCCGCGATGACCCCGGAGAACCGGCTGTTCCTGGAGAGCGCCTGGGAGACGCTGGAGGACGGCGGCTACGACCCGGACCGGCTCAGGGCCGAGATCGGCATGTACGGCGCCAACAACCCGCAGACCGCCGCGCTCTACAGCTCCCCGCCGGACCGGGTGTCGGTCGGCCCCGAGGCGATCGAGGCCAGCCTGGCGTGGTCGCCGGACACCATGACCTCCAACGCGCTGTACTACATGGGGCTCATCGGCGAGGCCGTCACCGTCGCCGCCGTCTGCGCGGGCTTCCACTACGCGGTCCACCTGGCCTGTCAGTCGCTGCTGCTCGGCCAGACCGACCTGGCGATCGCCGGCGGCGCGATGGTCCGCCTGCCGCACCCGCGCGGCCACCTGTGGGAGGAGAACCGCATCCTGTCGAAGGACGGCCACTGCCGCCCGTTCGACGCCAACGGCACCGGCACCGCGCTGTCCAGCGGGGTCGTCACCGTGCTGCTGAAGCCGCTGGGCCACGCCGTCGCCGACCGCGACCACATCTACGCCGTGGTCAAGGGCTCGGCCGTCAACAACAACGGCGTCAGCGCGATGGCGTACGGCCTGGCCCAGCCCGAGCGGCTGAGCGCCTGCATCGCCAACGCCATGGAGGTCGGCGGCGTCACCCCGGACACGGTGTCCATGTACGAGGCCAACGGCCTCGGCCTGCCGATGACCGACGAGCTCGAAGTGCACGCGGCGACCATGGCGTTCGGGAAGCAGACCGCGACCACCTCGATCGGCGGGGTCAAGGGCAACGTCGGCCACGGCGGCGTGGTCTCGGGCGGCTTCGGCGCGATCAAGGCCGCGCTGGCGCTGCACCACAAGACGCTCCCGGCGACGATCAACCTGACCGAGGTCAACCAGGACCTCGACTTCCCCAGCACCCCCTTCGTGCCGCAGATCGAAGGGGCGCACTGGGAGCCGGAGGCCGGCATCCGCCGCGCGGGCATCACCTCGATCGGTGGCGGCGGCTACAACGCGCACCTGCTGCTGGAGGAGGCCCCGACGGCCGCCGGACGCGCCCCCGAGGACGAGGGCCGGCCGCGGCTGGCCACCCTGTCCGCCCTGGACGACGACGCGCTGGCCCGCCAGCGCGCGCGGCTCAAGGACCGGCTGGAGGCCGACCCCGACCTGCGCCTGGACGACGTCTGCTTCAGCCTCAACCTCGGCCGCAAGGTGATGGCCCGCCGGTGGGCGGCCGTGGTCCGCAGCCGCGCGGAGCTGATCGCGGCGCTGTCCGACGACGCCGCCCGCGGCCCCGCCACCACGACCGCCGCCGCCCCGCAGGCGGACCCGGGCTCCTTCTCCCGCTTCTCCCGCAACGACAACGGGATCGTGCCGTCCGGCCAGGACGCGCGGGCGCTGTCCGAGCTGGCCGCCGCCTGGGTGACCGGCCAGCAGGTGGACTTCGAGGCCCTGCACCTGGGGGAGGCCAGCCGCCGCGTGCCGCTGCCCACCTACCCGTTCCAGCCGCGCCGGTTCTGGCGCACGGACTGGTGACCATGAGCACGCCGGCACCGGACACCGTGGACCTGGGCGACCCGGCCACCTTCGCGGACCACGACCTCGACGGGTTCTGGCGCACCCTGCGGGACACCGCCCCGATGCACTGGAACCCGCCCGTCGACGGCCGCCGGGGGTTCTGGGTGCTCTCCCGCCACGACGACATCATGGCCACCTACCGGGACAACGCGAACTTCACGTCCGAGCGCGGCAACGTGCTCGTCACGCTCCTGGAGGGCGGCGACGCGGGGGCCGGCCGGATGCTGGCCGTCACCGACGGGCCCCGGCACCACGAACTGCGCAAGATTCTCCAGCGGGTGCTCTCGCCGAGGGTGCTCGACGAGGTCGCGCGGACGGTCCGGGTCAACACCCGGCAGTGGATCCGCGAGGCCGTCGAGTCCGGCGGCTGCGAGTTCGCGGAGGAGATCGCCGGCCGGATCCCGATGACCACGATCTCGAACCTGCTCGGCGTGCCCGAGCAGGACCGGGACTACCTGCTCGGCCTGACCAAGACCGCGCTGTCGGCCGAGGACGAGGACGTCGACGAGGTCGACTCCGAGATGGCCCGCAACGAGATCCTGATGTACTTCCTGGACGTCGTCGAGGAGCGGCGCGAGTCCCCGGGCGACGACGTGATCAGCATGCTGATCGGCAGCTCCATCGACGGTGTGCCGCTGTCCGACGAGGACGTCGTGCTCAACTGCTACAGCCTGATCATCGGCGGCGACGAGACCAGCCGGCTGACGATGATCGACTGCGTCCACACGCTCGCCGCCAGGCCCGAGCAGTGGCGGCGGTTCAAGCACGGCGAGGTCGCGGTCGAGACCGCCGTGGACGAGGTGCTGCGCTGGGCCTCTCCCACGATGCACTTCGGGCGCAGCGCCGTACGGGAGACCGAACTGCACGGCGTACGGCTGCGCCCGGGCGACATCGTCACGCTCTGGCACGCCTCCGGCAACCGGGACGAACGGGTCTTCGCGCGGCCCGGGGTGTTCGACCTCGGCCGCACCCCCAACAAGCACCTGGCCTTCGGCTACGGCCCGCACTTCTGCGTCGGCTCGTACCTGGCCAAGGTGGAGATCGCCGAACTGCTCACGGCCCTGCGGGACTTCACCACCGGGTTCGAGCAGACCGAGGAGGCGCTGCGGATCCGGTCCAACTTCCTGACCGGGTTCTCCACGATGCCGGTGCGGTTCGAGCCCGACCACCGCGGACTGAAAGAGGTCGACTGATCCGGATGAACATCTACATGTCAGGACAAGGGGGATTCGCGGTCGCGGTCGCGGAAGCCCTGTCGGACGACGGGCACAAGATCGTCGGCGCAGCCGCCCCCCGGCTGCGCAAGGGGAAGTCCGACGAGGGCGACGCGATGTGCTGGGACCGCCTGCGCTCCTGGGCGTACCACAAGGACGTCCCGTGGACGGACTCGGCCGAACTGCGCGCGCGGCACATCCCGGACGGGGTGGACATCATCGTCGCCGCGCACTCGCACGCCTTCCTCGGCCGCCAGACCCGCGCCCGGGCCGCCGTCGCCACCATCGGGTACCACCCCAGCCTGCTGCCGCTGCACCGCGGCCGGGACGCCATCCGGTGGACGATCCGCGACGGCGACAAGGTGACGGGCGGAAGCGTCTACCACCTCACCGAGCGCACGGACGCGGGCCCGCTCGCCGCCCAGGAGCACCTGTTCGTGCCTCCGGGCTCGACCGCGCAGAGCCTGTGGCGCGACCACCTGGCGCCGCTCGGCGTGCGACTGCTCCTGAAGGTGGTCGCCGACCTCACCGCGGACCGGCGGATCGAGGTTCCGCAGGACGAGAAGCTGGCCACCTGGGAGCCCGCGATGGGCGCGCCACCGCTGTTCAAGCCCGAACTCATCGCGCTGCCCGGAACGGTGCAGGTCGACAGCAGCAAGTGGGCCCTGCACGAAGGGTGACGGCCAAGTGGCCTCTGGAACCGGTGCCCCGCACACCACACGTGTGCGGGGCACCGGGCCGGTGGGTGAACCCGGCACCGGACTGGACGCCGAGTCCGTCGTCGGAACTCGACAGCGTGAACGTGTACACCAGGGACGGCGATTCCGAGCGCCCCCCGCGTACCTCTGCACCTTCACCGCGAAGGAGTCCCGACCATGCGGAAGTTCATCATCGACCTGGCCGAACGCACCGTCGCCACCTACGCCGTGGCGTTCCTCGGCCTGCTGCTGGCGGACGGATTCGACCTGACGTCGATCGGCGCGTTCAAGGCGGCGGCCGTGGCGGCACTGCCGGCCGCGCTGGCCGTGGTCAAGGGAGTGGCGGCGACCTTCGTCGGCGACCCGAACTCGGCGGCCCTGCTGGCCCGCCCCCACGAGTGACCGGCCCGGCCGGGTGCGCTAAGCCGGGAACTCGCCCTCGCGAACGGCCGCGACAAAGGCGCCCCATACGGCGGCGGGGAAGGCGACAAAGCCTGCCCGCTCCAGGTGCTGGACGTCCTCGCCGCCGAGCGTGACGGTCATGAAATGCGGACTGGGCTGCTCGCTTCCCTGCACGGTCAACGACAGCATCCGCCGCTTGCGCGGGCGCTGGATCCGGGAGGCCACCGCTACCTCCACCGGGGACGGGACTTGAGCGTCACCGTGGTCATGCGACCACTGTCGGCGCGACGCTCTGCGCGAGACCACCGGTAAACTGACGCCCGATGCCGACAACCCGCCATACTTCACCGCTGCCCGCCGATGCAGACGAGGAGATCCTGAAAGGCGGTGCCTGGCTGCCGCACGGCTTTCAGCTCGATCCACACAGCCACGTCCACGGTCAGCTGGTCTACGCCGCCGCCGGCGCCTTGGTCACGGCGACGGAGCGCGGCACGTGGGTCGCCCCGGCGGACCGGATCACCTGGACGCCTCCGCGCTTTGCCCACTCGCACCGCTTCTACGGGCAGACCGACGTACGGCTGGTGTCCGTCCCACTCGACTTGTGCGCCGTGCTCATCGATCACCCCAGCGTCTTCGCGGTAAGCCCGTTGCTGCGCGAGGCCCTTCTGGCGCTCACCGACGAGCCAGAACGGCGGCCTGGCGCCCACCGGCGCCTGCTCGCCGTGATCGTGGACGAGTTGGCCGACGCCGCCGAGACCTCCCTCCACCTTCCCGAAGCGAGCGACGACCGGCTGCGCGCCGCCACCGACCTGCTGCGCGCGGACCCCGCCCGGCCTTGCACCCTGGCCGAGCTCGGCCAGGCGGTGGGAGCCAGCGAGCGCACGCTCAGCCGCCTGTTCCACGCCGAGCTGAGCATGAGCTTCCACCGCTGGCGGACCACGCTGCGCATCCACCACGCCTTGGCGCACCTGACCGACGGGATGACGGTGACGGAGACCACGGTCGCGTGCGGATGGTCCAATCCGTCCACCTTCATCGACGCCTTCACCGAAGTCGTCGGCCAGACCCCCGGCCGCTATCGGGCCGGCCTGCGCTTCCACGCGCGCTAGCCCCCACCCGGGCGGTTCGCGCTGGTCAGGTGCACAGCGCGCGACGCCAGAGCCAGCTTGGCGGGTTTCCGGTATCGGGTGTCGACTTACCAGTGGTTCGCGGCCCGCCGGGTCTTCCATAGTGGACAGCGAGCGAGCGCCGGCCCTCCGACCTCACGGCCGCCGCCGCGACGTACGCGCTCGGCGCGTACCGACCACTGCACGGATCATGAAGGGCTCGCACGCATGACTGAGACACACGACGACACGGCCGTCGTCATCATCGGGGCCGGCGTCGCCGGTCTGACTCTCGGCAACTTCCTGCTGCGCAACGGCGTCGACTGCGTCGTGCTGGAGAAGCACCCTCGCGCCTACGTCGAGAAGCGCCAGCGCGCCGGAACGATCGACACCTTCGGCGTGCGCCTCCTCCGCGAATGGGGCCTGGAGGAGGTCCTCGCAGGCGACCCCATCCCGTACAGCGAGGGCGGCTTCTACATCGACGGCCACGCGATGCCGATCGACGTGGACGAGGACAACAACGAGAGCCTGTACTGCCCGCAGCAGGTCCTGGTGCGCAACCTCACCGAGGTCTTCCTCCGCGAGGGCGGTGACCTGCGCTACGAAGCCGCAGACGTCACCCTGGAAAACCTCACCCAGGGCCACCCCGTGGTGCGCTACCGGGACGCCGACGGTGCGGCGCGAGCCGTCGACTGCGACTTCATCGCCGGCTGCGACGGCTTCCACGGCGTCTCCCGCCGCTCCATCCCCGCCTCCGCGCTGACCGAGTACTCCCACGAGTACGGCTACTCCTGGCTCAGCGTCCTGGCCGCCACCGAGACCAAGCCCTCGGGCATGGCGATCCACGAACTGGGACTGGCCGGGATGATCCCCCGCGGCCCCGAAGCCAGCCGGATCTACTTGCAGTGCGCGGTCGACGACACCCCCGAGCAGTGGCCGGACGAGCGGATCTGGAGCGAGCTGGAGGCCCGCTTCGGCACGCCGCCCTCGCGCGGGCAGATCCTGTCCAAGCAGATCGTTCCGCTGCGCAGTGTGGTGTTCGACCCGATGAGCTACGGCAGCCTCTACCTCCTGGGCGACGCCGCGCACATCGTGCCGCCGATGAGCGCCAAGGGCATCCACCTCGCTCTGCACGACACCGAGGTCTTCGCCCGCGCAGTGATCCGCCACGCCAAGGAGGGCGACTCCGGCCTCCTCGACAGCTACTCGCAGACCTGCCTGCCACACATCTGGAACTACCAGGCGTTCGCCACGTGGATCACCGACACCATGCACAACGCGGGCTTCACCGGCTACGAGGGCGAGTTCAAGAAGCAGATCGCCCGCGCCGAGCTCCAGCGCCAGTTCGCCTCCGAGTCGGCAAACAAACTGTTCAGCGAGCTGACCGCCGGCACCAACTAGGGCGTGAAGGTCCGGGTCGGGGCGCGGGGGAGGAGCCGCGCGCCCGCGACACGCAGGGAACGCTACGTCGACGAACGGGCCCTTCCCGATAATGCAGGGGCCGCGCCCCCGGGCCGCGCACGTCCCCGTTCCCAGGAAGGCGCACGACCATGGAAGGCTCCTCCTCGACCGCGCTGGCCGACATCGCGACCATCCTGCTGATCGGGCTCGCCCTGTCGCCGCTGCGCACTCGCCTGCGTCAACCGGTGGTGGTCGGCGAGATCGCGGTCGGGGTGATCCTGGGGCCGAGCGTCCTCGGGCTGCTGCCGGGCGACCTCCCGCACGTCCTCTTCCCGCCCCAGGTCCGTGAGCACCTGTCGGTGATCGCCCAACTGGGCATCACGCTCTTCATGTTCGCCGTCGGCTGGGAACTCGACCTGAAGCAGCTGAACGGGCGGGTCCGCACCGTGGTGGCGGTCACCGCGGCGTCCGTCGCCGTGCCCTTCGCTTTCGCGGTCGCCCTGGCGGCCGTCCTCGTGGCCAGGTGGCCCCGCCTCATCGGTACGGAGACGTCCCCCGTGCTGCTGGCCGTGTTCCTGGGCATCGCGCTGTCCGCCAGCGCGCTGTCGGTGCTCGCGCGCATCGTGGGGGAGAACCAGCTGCAGGCGACCCGCACCGGGGCCATGGCCACGGCCTGCGGGGCGCTCACCGAGATCACCGCCTGGTGCGGCGTCGCCTGCATCGCCTCCGTGGCCCGGAGCGGCGGCTCGGACCACGTCCTCCTCTCGCTCGCCGAACTCGCCTGCTACGCGGCGGCGATGGCCTTCGCGATCCGCCCGCTGCTGCGGCGCCTGCTGCGCCGGCCGGTCCGCGCCGACGGACATCCCCTGCTCGTCCTGCTGACCCTCGGCAGCGGGATCCTGCTGTCCGCGTGGACCACCTCGTGGCTCGGCATGCACGCCGTGATCGGCGCCTTCGCCTTCGGGCTGGCCATGCCGCGCGACGCCGCCGAGGAACTGCGGCACGCCGTCGAGGCGCCGATGCGCCACGCGGGGGCGCTGCTGGTGCCGGTCTTCTTCGCGCTCACCGGGCTGTCCGTGGACATCGGCGGGCTGGGTTCCGGAAGCCTGGTCGCGGTGGTGGTGTTCCTGGCCGTCACGTGGGGCGGCAAGTTCGCCGGCGCCAGACTGGGTGCCCGGCTGATCGGCGTGCCGCGCGGTGAGGCCACGACGGTGGCGGTCCTGCTCAACACCAAGGGCCTCGGCGAGGTCCTCATCCTGACCCTGGGCCGTGACCTCGGCATCATCGGCGACCGGCTGTTCACCGTTCTCCTCGTCACCGCCTTCGCCGCGACCCTGCCCGTCAACCCGCTCGTGCGGCGCCTCATCCGTGCTCCTGATGCCGCTTCTCCGGTCGGCGCCGTCGCTCTGCCCCGTCAACAGCAGGACGCCGCCGCGAGATCGGGCATCGAGGAGGCCAGCGGCGCGTGACGCACCGCGAGACCCGGAGCACCGGTGGGGTGGACACTTCCTGCGCCTGTCCGACCGGCATCACCGCTGAGATGACCTCCGGTGTCTCAATGAAGTCTCATTATTAGCCGTTGCCTGGCGGCGGTTCTCGTGTCTCCGGCTACGTCGGCAGGTGGCGGTAGACCGTCGCCCGGGAGACTCCGAGTGCCGCCGCGATCTGCTCGGCGGTGCGGCCGGCCGCGTGCAGGCGCCGGGCGGTGTCGACCATCGCCGGGCTCATCGCGCTCGGTCGGCCGCGCCGCTCACCGCCGACGCGCCCAGGGCCGGCGGCGGGCGGTTCGGGGCCGTCCAGCAGCCGGTGCACCCCGGCCAGGACGCAGGCGCGCAGGTCCTCGGGCGGGGCGTCGGCGAGCAGGATCACCGGGTCGGAGAGCATGGCGATCGTCTGGGCGGCGCGCACCCGGGCGACGAAGTCCGGGTGGGGCCCCGCCACCAGGACGTTCGCGCGCATCATCCCGTCGCGGAAGCGCGTGAAGCCCGGGCCCGAGAGGCCCGGCGCCGCGTCGTACAGGCTCATCCGCAGCAGGTCGCGGTGGCGCAGCCAGACGTCGAGCAGCCCCTCGATCGCCGCCCAGCGGACTGCGGCCGGATCCGGCGGGCCGGTGGGCGCCAGCGCGGCGTCCAGGTCGTCCAGCATCGGTTCGATCAGCGCGCCGAGGATGTCCGCCTTGCTGGGGAAGTGGTACAGCACCGCGGCCTTCGTCACGTCCACCCGCTCGGCGATCCCGCGTACCGAGGTGGCGTGGTAGCCGTGCGCGGCGAACTCCTCCAGGGCCACCGCAAGGATCCGTGCCCGGGTGTCGGGGTTCTCGGCAGTCATACGGGGAGCCTAGTCGCTGCCCCTTGCCTGACCAGCGGTCAGGGCGTAGCGTCAAATTACTGACCGATGGTCAGTCCGGGAGCGCCGACGCGACCGCTGACCGGCGACGGCTGCCGCGAGTCGGCCTGACCGCGATCAGGCGATGACACGCGATCAGGCGATGACAGAAGGAGCGTCCATGAACGCCTCGACCAAGACGGCCGATCGCACCGTGCTGATCTCCGGGGCCGGCATCGCCGGACCGACGCTCGCCCACTGGCTGGCCCGCCACGGCTTCCAGCCGACCGTGGTCGAGCGGGCCGCGGCCGTACGCTCCAGCGGCAGCCCGGTCGATGTCGCCGGTCGCGCGATGGAGGTCGCCGAGCGGATGGGGATCAGGGACCGCCTCCGTGCGGCCGCCACCCAGGTGACCGGTGTGGGCTTCTACAACGGCGCGGGCCGCCGGGTCGGCAGGATCGACCTGCGGGGCCTGTCGGGCGCGGCCCGGGCCGACACGGTCGAGCTGCCGCGCGGCGATCTCGCCGCGATCGTCCACGAAGCGAGCCGGGACGACGCCGAGTTCGTGTTCGGCGACTCGATCGCGAGCCTGAGCCAGGACGAGGCGGGTGTCGACGTCACCTTCGAGTACGGCCGCCCCCGCCGCTTCGCCCTGGTGGTCGGCGCCGACGGCCTGCACTCCGCCGTCCGCCGGCTGGCCTTCGGCCCGGAGTCCGGGTTCGTCCGCCACCTGGGGATGTACGTGGCCACCATGCCGTTGGCCGGGGCGGCGGGCGACCTGCGGGAAGTGGCGATCCACAACGCGCCGGGCCGTGCTCTCTGCGTGCATCCCGGATGCGGCAGGCCGTTGGCCGCGTTCATGGTCCGGTCCGCCGCCGTGCCGGACTTCGACCACCGCGACACCGAGCAGCACCGGCGACTGCTGACCGCCGCGTTCGCCGGGATGGGCTGGCGCGCGCCCGAGGTGCTGGCGCAGGTGCGCGAGAGCGAGGAACTGTACTTCGACGCGGTGAGCCAGGTCCGGCTGCCGCAGTGGTCGCGGGGCCGGGTCACGCTGCTCGGCGACGCCGCGTCCTGCGTGTCGCTCTTCGGCGGCGGCTCCAGCCTGGCCATGGCGGGCGCCTACAGCCTGGCCGATGCCCTGGCCGCCGATCCCGCCGACCACCGCGCGGCCCTGGCCCGCTACGAGGCCGCGCACCGGGGGCTGGTGGACCAGGCCCGGCAGTCCGTACGAGCGGCCTTCGCGCTGCTCGTCCCGGCCGGCCGCGGCGGCATCCTGGCCAGGAACCTGGCCACTCGGCTGTCGCCGGTCGTGCTCGCGACAGCCCGGGCCGGGAGTGTGCTCAAGTCCCGTGCCACACGCGGGGATTACTCATGACTGGGCCCGATCTTCCCTCGTTCGGCCGGCTGCGCGCAGGCGGCATCGTACGAGTGGACATCGCAGGCCGCCTGGCCGTCGTCGACCACTTCGAGGACGCCGTCACCACCGTGGCGGCAGCCGGTGTGAACCGTTCGTGGGGGACCGGCCGTATCCACCGGTGAGGTGGCGACCGGGCGATGTCGCCCAGTCAGCTCGTGCCTGGTGCGGCCGTGTTGGCGGGGGGCGGCGGTGTCACGGCGCGGGACCGTGCGGCACCGCGCGTCATGTCCCGGAAAGCTCGTCACCGGCCCTCGCCGCCCATCGATTTCGGAGAAACTCCTTTGCGCAACAGCAGGTTCACCTCGGTCCTCCTGGCCGGCGTCACGACGCTGGCGGCCCTCGCCGTCGGCGTCGGCCCGGCGGTCGCCGCCCCGTCCGAGCCGGTCGACGTCCCGTCCGACCCGGCCGCCGTCACCGCCTTCCCGGACGCCTTCCCGGGCGCCTTCCCGGGCGACCAGGACGTCGAGGTCTTCGCCGAGGACGGCGCCATCAGCCGGACCAAGGTCCCTTCGGCGTCCCCCTTCGTAGCCGAGCAGTCCATGAGCGTGGACGCCGCCGGGGCCGCTGCCGGGGACGGCGCCGTCACGAAGGTCGTCAACAACGGGAGCACGGACAGCAAGCTGGACGTGGTCATGATCGGCGACGGCTACACGGCCTCGGAGCAGGACAAGTTCCGCAAGGACGCCGCGGCGAAGTGGAAGGACATCAGCGCCGTCGAGCCCTACGCCACCTACCGCAAGCTGTTCAACGTGTGGGCCGTGGGCGCGGTCTCCGCACAGTCGGGGGTCTCCGGGGACCCGAAGCAGAACACCGTCCGCAAGACCGCCCTCGGCTCGCACTTCTGGTGCAACTCCATCGAGCGGCTGCTGTGCGTGGACGTCAAGGCCGTCGACGCCTACGCCGCGAAGGCCCCGCAGGCCGACCTCGTGATCGTCGTCGCCAACACCGCCAAGTACGGCGGCGCCGGCTACGGCAGCACCCAGTCGCCGCTCGGGTACGAGGGCATCGCCACCGTGGCGGGCGGCAACGGCGCGTCCGGGCAGATAGCGGTGCACGAGACCGGCCACTCGCTGGGCAAGCTCGCGGACGAGTACTGGGCCGACGGGGCGGGGCCCTACCAGGGCGCGGAGCCCGGGCAGCCCAACATCACCACCCTGAGCGCCGACCGGATGCGCCAGGACAAGACCAAGTGGTACCGCTGGCTCGGCAAGACCTCGCCCGACGGCGGCAAGGTCGGTGCCTACCAGGGCGCCAGCAACTACCCGTCCGGCCTCAACCGGCCGACCGACAACTCGGTGATGCGCTCGCTCGGCCGTGAGTTCAACCTCCCCGGCCGCGAGGCGATGATCGCCGGCTTCTACCGGCGCGCCTCCACCCTCTCCAGCGCCACGCCCGTCACCACCCGGCTGACCGCGACCGACCGCCTCACCGTCGACCTCCCGGTCTCCGGCACCAAGCTGCGGTGGTACCTCGACGGCAAGGAGGTGACGGCCCTGCGCGACCGCAAGACGATCGCCGTCTCCGACCTCGGCCCCACCGGCCCTAAGCCCGCCGCCCACGAGCTCAAGGCCGTCGCGAACGACCCCACCTCGGCCGTCATCGACCCGGCCCTGACCCCGGCGCTGACCCGCAGCCTGGTCTGGAGCGTCACCCGCTGACCACGGGGCGTGGCCCGTCGTGCCCGGCCCGTCGTGTCCGGCCCCTCCTGCCCGGCCGGGACGGGAGGGGCCGCGCCCACGGCGGAAGCCGCACCGGCCGGAGGTCGCCCCGGCCGGGCCCGCACCGGCAGGGGCCCGCGAGGCCCGGCCGGTGCTCGGCCCGGCCTTCATGCCGACGGCGATCTACCATGGCTGGGAAGGCTTCGTCTCCAAGCCCGCGCCACAGCGGCGGGGAGGTCGGCATGGCGTTCGACACGACGGGGTTCGAGCAGGCGGACAGCGGCCGGTACCTGCCGATCTCTGAGCACGGCCTGATCGGCGACCTCCGGACGACCGCCCTGGTCGGCACGAACGGCACCATCGACTGGTACTGCTGTCCGCGCTTCGACGCGCCCAGCGTGTTCGGGGCCATCCTCGACGCGGACCGGGGCGGATCGTTCGAGCTGGCCGCGGACGTCCCGACCCGCACCCGGCAGTTCTACTTCCCCGACACGAACGTGCTGATCACGCGCTTCTTCGCCGCGGACGGCGTGGCGGAGATCCAGGACTTCATGCCCGTGGCCGACGAGTCGCCCGAGGTCGCCCGGCACCGGCTGATCCGCCGGCTGGTCTGCGTCCGGGGAATCCTCCCGTTCCGGGCGCGGATCGCCCCGCGCTTCGGCTACGGCGCCGAGGCGCACACCGTGTCCCTCGAAGGCCACGTCGCGGTCTTCCGCTCCCCGTCGCTCACCCTCGCGCTGACCGCCACCGCGCCGCTGGAGACCGACGGACTGGACGTGTGGTCGCACTTCAAGCTCCTGGAGGGCGACTCCGTCGTGTTCGCCCTCGACCAGATCGGCGACGACGTCCCGGCCCGGTCGTGTCCGCGCGCCGAGGCGGAGGAGCAGTTCGAGGCGACCGTCCGGTTCTGGCGCCACTGGCTGGCCGGGTCGCGCTACCAGGGGCGGTGGCGGGAGATGGTCCACCGCTCCGCCCTGCTGCTCAAACTGCTCACCTACGCGCCGACCGGCGCGATCGTCGCCGCACCCACCACCAGCCTGCCCGAACAGGTCGGCGGCGAGCGCAACTGGGACTACCGGTACATGTGGGTCCGCGACGCCGCCTTCTGCGTCTACGCGATGCTGCGCCTCGGGTTCACCTCGGAGGCCGAGGCGTTCATGGGCTTCCTCTTCGAGCGCATGCGCGACACCGCCGCGAACGGCCCGTTGCAGATCATGTACGGCATCGACGGGCGCACCGAGCTGCCCGAGTACGCGCTGCCGCACCTGGAGGGCCACCTGGGCTCCGCACCCGTCCGGGTCGGCAACGCCGCCACCGGCCAGCTCCAGCTGGACATCTACGGAGCCATGATCGACTCCATCTACCTGTACGACAAGTGGAGGCAGCCGATCAGCAGCGACGGCTGGGAGGACGTCGGCATGGTGGCGGACTGGCTCTGCGACCACTGGGACCAGCCCGACGAGGGCATCTGGGAGACCCGCGGGGGCCGCAGGAACTACGTGTACTCGCGGCTGATGTGCTGGGTGGCGCTGGAGCGGGCGATCCGGATGGCGAACCGCCGCGGCCTGCCGGCCGACCTGCCCCGCTGGCGGCAGACCCGGGACGCGATCTACCACCAGATCATGCGGCGCGGCTGGTCGAGCGAGCTGGGCGCGTTCGTCCAGTCCCTGGACGACGGCGAGCTGGACGCCTCGCTGCTGATGATGCCGATGGCCAAGTTCATCTCGCCCACCGACCCCAAGTGGCTCTCCACCCTGGACGCGCTCACCAAGGGCCTGGTCTCCGACTCCCTGGTCTACCGCTACAACCCGGCCACCAGCCCGGACGGCCTGAGCGGCTCGGAGGGCACCTTCTCGATCTGCTCCTTCTGGTACGTGGAGGCACTGGCCCGCGCCGGCCGCCTGGAGGAGGCCCGGCTCGCCTTCGAGAAGATGCTCACCTACGCCAACCACCTCGGGCTGTTCGCCGAGGAGATCGGCCCGACCGGCGAGCAACTCGGCAACTTCCCGCAGGCCTTCACCCACCTGTCGCTGATCAGCGCGGCCTTCAACCTCGACCGCGCGCTGGGCTGAGATTGCGTCAATTCGGCTGAATCCAGCCCCTGTTCGGCTCCCTTCCTGCTCCTGTCCGGTTCCTCTCCGGTTCCCGTTCGGGGGGAACGAGCAGGTCGCGGATGAGCTGAGGTGAATGGCGACATCTTGTCGGCCCACATCCGTTGACGGCCCCAGGCGGCACTGCAATGCTCATGACCAAACCTGCGCAACATCTGAGCAGTGCCATCACCCTGTCATCACGGAAAGGGCCCAACCCTCATGCGCCGTACCGCTGTTGTCATGATGACCACGCTGCTGGCCTCCGCCGCGGCACTCACCGTCCCCGCCGCCGCCCAGGCCGCATCCGCCGCCGCGCGCCAAGCTGCGCCCGCCACCGCCCAGGCGGAGCAGTCGAGTTCGGGCGCGTCGCTGGCCGGCGGGTGTAACGCCATCGCCACCGGCGGCGGCCAGGTCATCGGAACCTGTACGGACATCAGCCCCCTGCAGATCTGGCGCGTGCAGGCGCAGTGCCAGTACTACGTCAACCACACCGGCCCGTACATGCGCATGGCGATCGGCGGAGCCGTCGTCGGCAGCGGGATGAGCACCGCCATGTGCAACTTCGGCGACACCGTCATGTTCCCGCAGGTCGTCTTCCTCGGGACGGTGCCGCCGCCGGTCTCCGGGCCGCAGGGCCAGATCAGCGGCTACGCGAGCAAGTGCATCGACGTCCAGGGCGGCGAGAACAAGAACGGCACCGCGGTCCAGATCTACGACTGCAACGGCACGAACGCCCAGAAGTGGACCGTCGGGGTGGACGGGACGCTGCGCGCCCTGGGCAAGTGCATGGACGTGCAGGGCGGCGGCACCGCCAACCACACCATGATCCAGCTCTACGACTGCAACGGCGGCGGCGCCCAGCAGTGGAAGGCCCAGTCCGACGGCTCGCTGCTCAACCCGCAGTCCGGCCGCTGCCTGGACGACCTGGGCTTCGCCACCAACAACGGCAACCAGCTCGGCATTTGGGACTGCAACGGCGCCGACAACCAGAAGTGGAACCTCCCGCACTGATCCCCCACCCCTCGGCCCGGCCGTGATCTCCCCCACGGCCGGCCCGACGGGGCCCCTCGAATCCCACCTCCGGAGCCACGGGGTCCGGAAGCTGGATTCCCGCTGACAGCTCGGCTGCTGGTGGCCGGTGGTCCCGTTGTGCGGCATACCGCACAACGGGACCACCTCTTGTCGGCCACAAATAGTCTCGCCTATAAGCCAGTTGCCCACGCTGGCGACGGGGGTGTCATACCCCGACCTGGAGGTCGACACCTTTCCGAAGGAGGGATCCATGCGTTCGATTGAGTCCGTCGAACTGGGCAGTAGGGGAGCTTCGCGTGGGCATCATGGCGGTTTCCGAAGACCCGGATGTCTCCCCAGAGATCACACCATGGGTCCGGATCCGGGCCCATGACTGACCGAGCACCAGAACCAGCGGGACGCGACGGAATGTTCCAAGGCCAACCGGACATTCCCGTCGACCAAGGACCACGCGAACGTGGCACACGGGACGAAGGAGCAGCACCACAAAGTCCTGGCCTCCACCGACGACGGCATCCCCCTCAACTGCCGGGAGAGCCGGGAGCCGTCGCCCAGGTAGCGAGCCGACCAAGATCCCCCTGATGCCGACAACCCCCACCCGGAGGCGCGAGGCCGAAAAGGCCTGATTCTTCTCCTGGGCCGCCGCCCCAGAACTATCCCCACAAGCGCGGGGCCGACTGCTGCTGAACGAGGAGGCGCGCCGCGTCACAGTTCTGCAGATCACCAGCCTCTCCTGACTGCTTGCGTGGCTGTGCCCCACTGGCCCTGCTCAGTGGGGCACAGCCGTGTCCTGGTCTACGCGGGGAGGCCTTGGGCGGACGCGGACGCGGACACGGCTATCGGCTCGACAAGCCGGCACGACCCCGAAGCAATGACGTGCGGCGTGGTCTGTACCAATGATTGCAGCAGCCATTGCCGATCTGGCTCGCCACTGCGCCCGGCGGCGCCCAATCACTGTGTGGCCGCGATTGCGTTTCCGCAGGTCGTGGCACCTTTCGTGGCTGCGCCGCCAGTGCGCGCCGCGCACTCACTCGGGCGGGTGAACCCCAGGTCACAACCTGGTCATGTCGATTGCGAGAATCGCAACGCGACTGTACGGTCGCAGCATGGATGCCGGACTGATTGAACGCGTGCGTCAGGTCATCGGCTCAACGGGTGAGACCCAGGCCGTCATGGCGGAGCGCATCGGAATCTCCCCAGACAAGCTGTCGAAGTCGCTTGGCGGGAAACGCCGCTTCACCTCCCTCGAACTACTGAAGTTGAATTCGTGATGTCGGTCTGAGATCTGGTCAGCCATCCATGATCAGGCCGGTGGTGGCGAGGCATCCGTCGATGAGGTGAGG